>JARXKP010000001.1:0-5386 GCA_030271615.1 Pseudomonadota bacterium | reverse complement strand
GCCCCAAGATGGAGACGACGCACCGACTCGGGTCGCGACGAACGCACCGATCGCGATGCCTTCTGTTGGTGCGTCGTCGACCGAGTCCTCGGCCACGCTGCCCGGCAGTTCCCTGGCCGACGGAATCGCCCTGAAGCGGGTCGGCCGTTATCAGATCCACGAGCGCCTGGGGCGCGGCGGCATGGCCACCGTGTTCAAGGCGCACGACCCGAGCATCGGGCGCGACGTCGCGATCAAGTTCCTGCACGCCTCGCTGTGTGAAGAACCTGAATACCGGTCGCGTTTCCTCAGCGAGGCGCGTGCCGCGGGTGGGCTGTCGCACCCGAACATCGTCACGGTGCACGACGTCGGCGAGATCGACGGCCGACCGTACATGGCCATGGAACTGCTGGATGGTCAGACGCTTGGCGACGACCTGGCCCACAACCCGCCGCAGCGCGTGCGAGAGGTGGTGGTGATGGGCATCCAGCTGGCGCGAGCGCTCGACTATGCGCATGCGCGCGGCATCGTTCACCGCGACATCAAGCCCGGGAACATCATGCGGGTCAAGGGCACCCAGACGGTGAAGGTCACCGACTTCGGCATCGCCCACATCGAGTCGAGCGGCGCCGAACAGCGGACCCATCTGGGCGACATCCTCGGAACGCCGCAGTACATGTCGCCCGAGCAGGCGAAGGGAGAGCGTCTTGATGGTCGCTCTGATCTGTTCTCGGCAGGCATCGTGCTCTACCAGATGCTCACCGGCCAGCGTCCTTTCCAGGGCGACAGCCTGGTGTCGCTGGCGATGCAGATCGCCACTGCCGAGCCGAAGCCGATCGAGCAGCTGCGAACGGATGTTCCGGCGGCGCTGCGGCGCATCGTGTCGCGCACGCTCGCCAAGCTGCCGGAGCGGCGATACGCCAGCGGCAAGGAGCTGGCCGAAGCGCTGACCAAGGTGCTGGCCGAAATCGACACGGCGGACCTGGAAAAAAGCCGTCAGCGCATCGTGCCGTTGCGTGTGAAGTGGGCCGCGACGATGGGCCTGATCGTCGCGGTGGTGATGGCGCTGACCGCGACCGTCATCAACCAGCGCCAGTACGCCGCGATGATCAGCCAGGCCACGGATTACGGTGCATCGCTGGCCCGCTTCATCGCGGCCCAGAACGCGGTCCCGGCACTCTCCGAAGACTGGGTCGCGGTCGAGGTGACCCTTCAGGAAATGATGAAGGCGCGCGACCTGCAGAGCATTTCGGTCATCGATCGCGAGGGCATCGTGCGGGCGACCAGTACCGGAACGGTCGGGACGGCCTACAGCGCGCCAACCAGCGAGGCACTCGGTGAACGCAAGGGCGGCGTTGCAGTGACGAGGTTCATGGCCGATGGCGAGTCGGTGCTCGGTTTCGAGGCACCGATCACGTTTCAGGGCAAGCGCGTGGGCAGCGTTGCGCTCGGTCTGCCGGAGCAGCCGCTGCTCAGCGTGGCTCGGCTGTCGATCGGCCTGATGGTGGTGCTCGTCGTCGTGACCGTTCTGGCTGTGGCCGTCGCCATGTATTTCGTGGCCAACTGGTTTGCGCAGCCGATCAAGCTGCTGGGTGAATCGATGCAGGAGATCGCCAAGGGGCGGTTCGATCACCGCATCTCCGAGCAGCGCAACGATGAGTTCGGGCTGCTGTACGCCAACTTCGACCAGATGGCCCAGGCGTTGGCCGATCGTCAGACGGGTGCGGGTGGCGGTTCAGCGCTGCCGGGGGGGGCCGGCGCGACCGTCATCGACTCCAACCCTGCCCCGGAGGTGCACCGTGCGGCAGTCTGATCGATGTTTTTTGGGGGCTGTGATCGCCGTTGCCGTGCTGTTGGCTTCCTGTGCCAGTGCACCGGCCCCGACGACGGCGGCGGCGCCCTCGGTGGCACCCGCGAGGGTCGCCAAGGGTGAGGTGCTCGGGCGCAGCGACCGTTTCCTGATCTACCAGCCGAGTGCCGACGACACGCTGGCGACGATCGCGGCGCAGTTTCTCGGGGAGACCGATCGCGACTGGGTCATCGGCGACTTCAACGGCCTGTCGAAGCCGATCGCCGGACAGCCGCTGGTGGTGCCGCTGAAGCCGATCAATCCGATGGGCGTGCAGGGTGATCGCTACCAGACGGTGCCGATCCTGTGCTACCACCGCTTCGGTGGCGCCAGCAGCAAGATGTCGGTGTCCCCGGCAAACTTCGCAGCGCAGCTGGACTGGCTGGCGCGCAACGACTACCGGGTCATCCGGCTGTCGCAGCTGGCCGGTTTTCTTCAAGGCCGCGAGGCGCTGCCCAAGCGGGCGGTGGTCATCACGATGGACGACGGCTACGAGTCGGTCCATCGGCATGCGCTTCCGGTGCTGCGCAAGTACGGTTTCCCGGCCACGCTGTTCACCTACACCGACTTCATCGGCGCCGGCGACGCTCTCAGCTGGGGGCAGCTCGCGGAGTTGAAGAGCTCGGGACTGGTGGACATCCAGGCGCACTCGAAGACGCATCGCAACCTCATCGAACGGGTGGCAGGCGAAACCGACGAGAAGTACCGCCAGAGTCTCGACACCGAGATGCGAGCGCCACGCGAACTGCTCGAGCGCCGGCTGGCAATTCAGGTGAGTCAATTTGCCTTTCCGTACGGCGACGCGAACGAAGCCGTCCTGGAGGCGCTGACCCGACAGCAATATCAGCTGGCCGTCACGGTCTACCCCGGCGGCAATGCGTTCTTCGCGATGCCTCTGATGCTGCGTCGCACGATGATCTTCGGCGATGCCGACCTCGAGGCTTTCAAGGCCAAGCTGCAGATCAGCCGCGCCAGCGGGGCCTCATGAGTTCGGTTCGCCATGTGGCCATTTCGGGTTGTGTTGCGGTGCTGGTGGGCTGCAGCAGCGCGCCCCCGTCGTTGCCTCGCACCGCCGAGACGCCAGTGTCGAGTTCAGGTTCGACCCAACGGTCGGCGTTCGAGCAGCAGTACCGCGATCGTGCCGAGAGTGCAACCCGTCTGGGACCGCTGGCCGAGGCGGTCGTTGCCTGGGAAGTGCTGACGGTCCTGCGACCCGAATCGCGCGACTACCGCGAGTCCCTGGCCGACGTGCGGCGCCAGATCGATGTGGCGGTCACCGATCGCACGCGGCGTGCCGCGCAAGCACAGCGCCGCGGTGACCTGGACGGCGCGGCGCAGCTCTATCTGGCGGCGCTGGCCATGCAACCTGATCTCGTGGCAGCGGCCGATGCCCTGCGCGGCATCGAACGCGAGCGGGTGAAGCGGCAGCAGCTGGGTCGTCCGTCGCGCCTGATCCTGACGCGCCGCGCGGCGTCCGAGGCGATGACCGAGAAGCCTGCCGCGCCGACCGGTGTCGATCGCAACGAGCTGGAGCACGTGGCGATGCTGGCCCGGCAGGGCGAGCTCGAGGCCGCGATCGGTCTGGCCGAACGTCGTGTTGCCGCTGACCGCAAGGACGACGCAGCGCGAGAGTTGCTGGCCGACCTCTATCAGCGCAAGGCCGAAGAGCTGGTGCTCGCGCGGGACTCCACCGGTGCCATCGTGCTGCTTGAAAAAAGCCTGCGGCTCGATCCCGGCGACGCACGCGCCGCCGAACGCCTGCGTCAGATCAAGGCGACCGCTGCGCCGCGGCCGGCCGACCCGAAGGTCCGATAGATCGACGTGCGCGCGAGCGGTGCCGACCCACCGCTGCGCTCACTTCAGAGACTTGACCTTTTCCTTCAGCGCACGCGACTTCTGCTGCTCGAGCCGAGCCGTGTCGTTGCCCGGATCGAGCTGCAGGACGCGGTCCCACTGACGGATCGACCCGTCAAGATCCTGCTTGGCGAACGCGATGCGGGCGTTCAGGGTGTGGCGTGTCACCAGGCGCTGACGCAGCTGTTCGGCGCGGCCGGCGGCCTCGCTGCCCAGATCCGATGAGGTCGCGCGCCGGTACTCGGTGTACGCGCGCTCCAGATCTCCGGCTCGTTCGGCGGCTTCTGCTGCGGTCAGCGCCCGATCACCTGCGCTGGGTTCGGGCGGCGTCGGCGTGGCCGGCGTGGGGGGTGTCGCGGGTGCCGACGGGACAACGGCCGGCTTTTCGGACCGTCGTGGATCGTTGTCGAGCGTTCCTGGCGGCGGTGCCTTGCCGGGAATTCGGATCACCTGTCCCCCGGCCACTTGCCGCGGGATCTTGATGTCGTTGTAGCGCGCCAGGATGTAGAAGGAATAGATGTCGCCGAGGAACCGTCCGGCAATGCGGGACAGCGTGTCGCTCGAACGCACCGTGTACGGGAACGATTCGCGACCCAGCGTGGCGACCGGGTCGGCGCTGATCTGGCGCAGCAGGTTCTGGGCGAGCTTGTTGCTGGGATCGCCCGCCAGTACGCGTGTCAACTCGGCCTTGGCCTGCTCCTCGTTGCCGGCTTCGAGCAGATCGGCTGCTGCCACCGCGATCTTCTGGGCTTGTTGCTGCGTGGCGGGCGGAGGAGGGGGCGGGGGCGTCGACGGTGCTTCGATTCGGGCCGGTTCGACGGCGGGGGCACTGAGCGGCGCAGGTGCTTTCGCTGGCGGGGCGGCGCATGAGGCCAGCAGGGAGGCCATCGAGCACAGCAAGACGAGACGCGAGGAAATCATGGGATACAGGGCAGGTGGAGGTGCGGGCCGCTTGGGATACCGTCACCAAATGAAACAAGGTCATTATCGGCTGCGTGTCCGGACAGCGGCAAGCCGACGCTGTCGCTGGTTCCGCAGTCTTTTCGTCTGCGGGCTGCTCGCGGCCTGCGCGCAGGGGCATGCCGCCACCGACCTGGCGTCCTGCCTGCGGGTGCTGCGTCTCGAACTGCCGACTCAACCTCCCGTGCGTCCCGACAGCTTCGATCGATTCACCGCCACCGCCGAAGACCTGCGTCCGCTGATCGAGCAGGCCAGCACCACCCAGCCCGAGTTCAAGCTGCCGGTCTGGGATTACCTGGCGCGGCTGGTCGATGCGCAACGCGAAACCGACGGCCGAGCCGTCCTCGCGCGCGAGACAACGGCGCTGGCGGCGCTCGAACGACGGCATGCCGTCGATGCGGCCACGGTGGTCGCGGTGTTCGGTGTCGAGACAGACTATGGCCGTGTGCCGGGCCGGTATCCGGTGCTCGACACCACGCTCAGCCGGGCCTGTCTGAACCTCGCCAGCCGCGAGCGCAAGGCGCACTTCTTCGCGGCCCTCTGGCTGCTGCAGGAAGGACTGGTGCATGCCGAGACCTTTCGCGGCTCCTGGGCCGGCGCGTTCGGCCTGACGCAGTTCATGCCGGGCACCTTCGTGCAGAACATGGACGATGGCGACAACTCGGGCACCGTCGACATCATCGACAGCGTGCCCGATGCGCTGGCCACTACCGCGCGCTACCTGAAGGGCCTGGGCTGGACGGC
>JARXKP010000034.1 GCA_030271615.1 Pseudomonadota bacterium | reverse complement strand
GATCGATTCGGGGTAGGTCGATTAGTTCAATGAACTTCTAACTCACGACACTAGGCAGCGGGCAGCCATCCCCATCCAGGCGTTGCTCCTGCGAGGGCGGTCGTCGTTCAGATCGGCACGCGCGTCCCCAGCTCGACCACCGAGTTGCCGGGCAGTCTGAAGAATTCGACCACGCCGCCCGCATTGCGGCTCATCGCGGCAAACAGATGCTCGCGCCAGTTCGCCATGCCGCCACCGGGCGTGGGAACGACGGTCTCGCGACTGAGGAAGTAGGTGGTCTCGAAGATAGGGATGTGCAGTCCGTGCGAATCGGTGAGCACCAGCGCCTTCGGAACATCGGGCGACTGCATGAATCCGAAGTGCAGCGTCACGCGCCAGAAACCGTGGCCGAGCGGCTGCACCTCGACGCGTTCCTGCAGAGGCACCCACGGCACCGCGCGGAACTCGACCGTCAGGATCACGTTGCGCGCGTGCAGCACCTGGTTGTGCTTCAGGTTGTGCAGCAGCGCCTGCGGAACCGTGGCCGGATCGGCCACCGGGTACACCGCCGTGCGTTCGGCACGGTGGATGCCTTTGGCGTCCAGGCCATCGATGAACGGCTGCAGATCGAGGCCGTCGCGGCGGATGGCCGCGATCAGCAGCGCGCGCCCGCGCGACCAGGTGCTCATCGCGCCGAACAACAGCAGTCCGAGCAGCAGCGGGAACCAGCCGCCGTCGAGTATCTTCACCGCGCAACCGGCCACCAGCAGTGCATCGATGGCCAGGAAGAACGCGGTGGCGCCGAGTGCCACAGGCGCCGGCAGATGCCAGCCTTCGCGCACCACGAAGTAGGTCAGAACGGTGGTGATCAGCATCGTCAGCGTCACCGCGATGCCGTAGGCCCCGGCCAGCGCCGACGAGCTGCCGAAGAGCAGCACCGCCGCCACGACGCCGACCAGCAGCGCCCAGTTGACGGCCGGCATGTAGATCTGGCCGGCTTCTCGCGCCGAGGTGTAGCGCACCGTCATGCGCGGCAGGAAACCGAGCTGGATCGCCTGCTTCGTCATCGAGTAGGCCCCCGAGATCACCGCCTGCGAAGCGATGATCGCCGCCAGTGTCGCCAGCACCACCGCCGGCAGCACCCAGGCTTCGGGAAACAGGCGGTAGAACGGGTTCTCGATGGCCGACGGGTCGCCCATCAGCAGCGCTCCCTGACCCATGTAGTTCAGCGCCAGGCCCGGCAACACCATGCCGGCCCAGGCCAGCTGGATCGGCCGGCGCCCGAAGTGCCCCATGTCGGCATACAGCGCCTCGGCCCCGGTGAGCGCCAGCACGATGGCGCCGACGGCCGCGAACAGGTGCCAGCCGCGCTCGGCGAGGAATTGCCAGGCATGCCACGGATTGAGCGCGGCCAGGATGGCCGGCTGCTGCGCGATGTGCATCACGCCGATGGCGCCCAGCGTGACGAACCACAGCACGATGATCGGCCCGAAGAAGCGGCCCACTACCCCCGTTCCCCAGCGCTGCACCAGGAACAGGCCGACGACGATGCCCACGGTGATCGGCACCACGTAGGGCTGAAGTCCGGGGGCGAGGACTTCCATGCCCTCCATTGCACCCAGCACCGAGATCGCCGGCGTGATCACGCTGTCGCCATAGAACAGCGTGGCACCGAAGACCCCCATCAGCAGCAGGAAGCCGCGCAGGCCCGGGCGCGAACGCACCGCCTGTGCGGCCAGCGCGGTGAGCGCCAGGCCGCCGCCTTCGCCGTGGTTGTCGGCGCGCAGGATCAGGATCACGTACTTCAGCGTGACCACCAGCATCAGCGCCCACAGGATCACCGACACCGCGCCGATCAGGTTGTGCGCATCGAGCACCACGCCGGTGGCCGGCGCGAAGACTTCCTTGATCGTGTACAGCGGGCTGGTGCCGATATCGCCGTAGACGACGCCGATGGCCCCCAGGGTCAGCGCCGCCGTGCCTTGTCGGCGAGCATCGGCGGTCGGGTTCGGTGCGCTGATGGCAGCGTGGGCAGTGGACATGGCGGGCCTGTCGGGAGTGGCAATGCCGCCAGCGTGCCCGTGCGGGCATCAGGAACGCATATGGATCCGGGTGAACCGCTCAGGCGGCGGCCTCGGCGAGCCGGTACCCCACCCCCGGCTCGGTCAGCAGGCGCCGCGGATCGGCCGGTTCGGCTTCGAGCTTGGCGCGCAGCTGGCCCATGTACAGGCGCAGGTAGTGCGTGTGGTCGGTGAACTCGGCCCCCCAGACGTCGGCCAGCAGCTGGCGGTGCGTCACCACCTGTCCGGCGCTGCGCACGAGCCGGGCCAGCAGCTTGAACTCGGTCGGCGTCAGGTGCAGGTCGGTGCCTGCCAGGCTGACACGGTGCGCCGCGAGGTCGACGACCAGTCCGTCGTGTTCGTAGCGCGTGACGGCGGGCTGCAGCATCGTGCCTCGATGCCGCAGGGCCACCCGCATGCGCGCCAGCAGTTCGCCCAGGCTGAACGGCTTGATCAGGTAGTCGTCGGCACCGGCGTCGAGCAGGCGGATCTTCGGGTCGTCGCTGTGGCGTGCCGAGATCACGATGATCGGCGTGCTGCGCTTGAGGCGCAACACCGCGAGCAGCTCCTCGCCGTCGCCGTCGGGCAGGCCCAGGTCGAGCAGCACGAGGTCGATGCCGTCGTGTTCTGCGGCATGGGCCCACAGCGCGCGGGCGTCGGCCAGGCTGGCAGCGGCGAGCACCGTGTAGCCCTCGACCGTCAGCGCCTCGCGCAGCGTGGCGCGCAGTTCCCGATCGTCCTCGACCAGCAGTACCGACAGGCTCATGACGCAGGCACGCCTTTCATGTCGGTTCGGGGCTCCGGTGGCGCCACCACCGCCAGCGAACATTCGAAGCTGGAGCCACCGTGGCTGCGTTGCCGCAGCGTCAGCTCGCCGCCATGGGCACGGGCGATCGCGCGGCACAACGCCAGGCCCACCCCGGCGCCGTGGCGCGACGGCGCATCGAACGAGACCGCGCCATGGACTGCCGGGTCGACCCGCTGGAACACATCGAAGACGCGTTCACGCCAGGCGGGTGCGATACCGGGCCCGCGATCGCGGACGGCGAAGACCACCCGATCGGCGATCCTGCGAACCACGATCTCGACCGGTGCTGTCGAGTCCCCGTACTTGACGGCGTTGTAGACCAGGTTGTCGAGCAGCTGCACCATCAGGACCGCGTCGCAGCGCAGCAACGGCAGTCCTGGCTCCAGGCGAGCCTTGACGCGCGGTGTCGTGTCGAGCTGGCGTGCCCGCCGCAACACCGTACCGACGATTTCCTCGGCCGATTCCCAATCGAGTTGCAGGCTCAGGCCGGGCGTGTCCAGCCGGGCCAGTTGCAGCGTGTTGTCGGTCAGCCGGGCCAGCCGACCGGCTTCATCTGCAATGGTGGTCGCCAGGCGCCGACGTTGCTCGGCCGAGAGCCGATCGGCCTGATCGTGCAGCGATGTGGCGGCCCCGAGGATGGTGGCCAGCGGCGTGCGGTAGTCGTGCGAGATCGCCGCGAGCAGTGTGTTGCGCAGCCGCTGGCCTTGCGCTTCCTCACGCGCGGCTGCCGCGGCCTGAGCACCGATGGCTCGCTCGATCGCCACTCCCATCTGGTCGCACAGGGCTTGCGCGTGCGCTCTGACCGTTTCTGCATCCGCCGGCAATCCAGCGAGCGGCAGCAAGGCCGCACCGAAGCTGGATTGGCGACCGCGCATGGGAAGGTACCAGTGGGGCTGCTCGTCGTGCCGTCCGGTGCCCGGACCCAGGGCCCGCGACTGGCGCAGGCTGAGCCAGAGCCCGGCCTGCTCGTCGGGAGTGGCCTCGCCGAGCAGCACGTGGGCCGGCACCTCGGAGGGCTCGGAGGGCGCGCTGGAGACCATCAGCAAGGTGGCGCGCGTGCCCGTCAGGCTCGAGAGTGCGTCGCCCAGCTGCGGTCCCTGGGATCGGGGATCGTCAGCGTTCCGCAGCACTTCACCCAGCCCCTGCAACTGCTCTGCGCGCAGCGCGTGAAGGCGCTCGCGTGCCGCCAGCTGGCGTTGACGCGCCATCAGCAGAGCCACGATCCAGCCCACCGCCAGCATCGTGACCAGCAGCACGGCGTGCTGGTGCAGGTCGACGCTGAACGTGCCCCGTGGCGGCACGAAGGCCACGTTGAAGGCCAGCACGGCCGCCGCGCAGGCCAGCATCGACGGGATCGGCGGCAGCCACAACGCGGCGAGTGCCGAGGCCATGACCAGCAGCATGGCCAAGTTGGCGACGTCGATCCGCCCGTCGAGCCAGCCCATCAACAGCCCGGCGGCGGCCCACACGACGGCCGCGGGCCAGCGGCCCGGGGAAGCGCTGCGGTGGGTGCGGTCTCTGGATGTGGTCATCGCCCGCAACGTAGCACGCCCGAGCTGAAGACAGGTCCACGGCGCGGCGGCGTGCACCGACATGCCTGCCTGCTCCCCGATGCCTGCCGACAAACCGCTGGCAAGCCACCGAATCTAGCCGTACAGGACCTCGCGGGCCGACAGCAGGTAGCCCTTGACCAGATCGGCGATGCAGGTCGCGTCGTGGTCGACCGCCTGGACGCCGTGCACCGTCTGCCCGTAGACCCAGCGCCGCACGCCGATGTAGAAGACGCCGCCGTGCAGGCCCATCAACTGCTCCAGTTCGCGCGCGTTCGGCCTGGCTCGGCTGGTCACACCGCAGTGGCGACGCGTCTCGCGGATCATTCTGGGGAACAGGCGCTGGCGAAGGATCTCGAAGAACCGGTCCGGAATGGAACGGTCGCTCAGGCCCGAGAAGATCAGGATGCGGACGAAGTCTCGTTCGAGAACGACCTGGGCGTAGGCCACGTAGAAGCGAGTGAACTTGGTCTGCGGATCCAGCTTCGGGTTGTCGAGCAGCTGCTCCCACTCGGGCTGCCACAAGCCTTCGAACATTTCGAGGTAGACCCGATCGATCAGCGCCTGCTTGGTCGGAAAGTAGTGGTACAGCAGCGTGTGCGTGACGCCGATGCTCGCCGCCAGATCGCGCAACTGACCGTCCAGACCCCGATCCGAGAAGAAGCGGATCGCGCCGGCCACGATCTGCCGTTCGCGCTCGATGGTGGACAGGCGCTTGCGGCGCGGCGGGCTCGATGCTTCGCCAGCGTTGTCTGCAGGCGTCTTGCTGCGCTTGGCTGTGGGCATGGACGGAAGGTGTCGATTCGGGAAAGTCCGGAGCCTGTCTTGTTTACCAACTGATCAACATTGGATACGATTTTTGAACAGTTGGTAAACAAGAGCATCAGTGAAAACCCAATCGCAAGCGTTCCACGAATGGAACTGAGTGGCGACGTCCTCATCGAGGCCCCGCGTGCGCAAGTCTGGCTCGCTCTCAACGACCCCGATGTGCTGCGCGCCTGCATCCCCGGCTGCGAAGCAGTCGAGCGGGTGTCGCCCACCGAGACGCAGCTGCGCGCCATGATCAGGACGGGTCCGGTGCGCGCACGCTTCGTCGGCAAGATCGTGATGAGCGACGTGCGTGTGGACGAGGGTTGCGTGCTGAGTTTCGAAGGCTCGGGCGGAGCCGCCGGTTTCGCGAAGGGAAGCTCGACGGTCCGTCTCGCGACCGAGGCCTCGGGCACCCGGCTGAGCTACACCGCTGCAGCGTCGATCGGCGGCAAGCTCGGGCAGGTGGGCGGCCGGATGATCGATGCTGCGGCCAAGCAGATGGCCGATCAGTTCTTTGCGGCTTTCGGCAAACACCTGGCACCGGCACCTGCCACTCGGGCGACGGCGGATGTCGATCCGGATGCAGCCACCGCATCCGACGTGCCGGCCTTGACGTCGGCGCCGTTGCCCGCGGTGAACCGCGCCACCGGTCTGTCCGGCGAGGGCGTGCGGGTGCTGTGGTTCGTGCTCGGAGCCCTCGCCACCGCCTTCGGCTTCTGGGTTGCTTCGGCCCTGACGCACTGAATCAATCGCTGAGGATTCCCGATGAAAGCCCCCGCCTTCGACTACACCCGGGCTCGCTCGCTCGACGAGGTGTTCCACCTGCTGTCCGAGCACGGCGACGACGCCCGACTGCTGGCGGGCGGGCAGACGCTGCTTGCCACGCTCAACATGCGCTTGTCCGAGCCGGCGCTGCTGATCGACATCAACGGCATCGACGCGCTGAAAGGCATCTCGGTGAAAGGCACCGGCAGCGGGCGCGTGCTGCGTATTGGCGCGCTCGTGACGCACAGCGAGATCGAGGCCTCGGCACTGGTCGCGCGCCACGCGCCGCTGCTGACGATGGCCGCGCCGCACATCGCCCACCGCACCATCCGCAACCGGGGCACCTGGGGCGGCTCGATCGCCTACGCCGATCCGGCCGCCGAATGGCCGACCTGCCTGGTGGCCCTCGAAGGCACGGTAGTGGTCTGCGGTGTCGGTGGCGAGCGGCGCATCGCGGCACACGATTTCTTCGTCGATCTGTACACGACCGCGCTGGCCGAAGGCGAGATCGTCACCGCCTGCGAGTTGCCGTTCTGCGAGAGCGGCGATGTGTTCGTGTTCGACGAATTGGCGCGGCGGCACGGCGATTACGCGACGGCCGGCGTCGCGCTGGTGGCACGGCGCGCCGCCGCTGGCCTGCAACGCCTGCGGCTGGTCTTTCTGGGCATCGGCACCACGCCGATCCGGGCCCGGCGCACCGAGGCCGTGCTGGACGGCCAGGCGCTGACGCCCTCGCTGATCGACCGGGCCCTGTCGACGCTCGAGAGCGAATTGGACCCGCTGGCCGATCTGACCCACGCGGCCGCCACCAAGCGCCATCTGTCGTGCGTGATCGCGCGCCGTGCGCTGGGAACCGCGCTGTCCGCCACCGTTGCCGCATGAACCCCGCCCAGGACGCCCGATGAACGACCTCCATCCGATCCATCTGACCGTCAACGGCCGGTCGACGCGCTGCAGCGTCGAGCCGCGCCAGCACCTGGTCGATTTCCTGCGCGAGGACCTGGGCCTGACCGGCTCGCACCTCGGCTGCGAGCACGGCGTGTGCGGCGCCTGCACGGTGCGGCTCGACGGGCAGGTGGTGCGCGGCTGTCTGGTGCTGGCGGTGCAGGCCGATGGACGCGCCGTCGAGACGGTCGAAGGCGTGACCGACAGCGGCCGCCTGCGCGATCTGCAGGACGCCTTCATGCGACGCAACGCGCTGCAATGCGGCTACTGCACCTCGGGCATGCTGATGGCGGCCGGCGAACTGCTCGACACCCGTCCCGACGCGTCGCGCGAGGAGGTGCGGGTGTGGATGTCGGGCAACTACTGCCGCTGCACCGGCTATCACGCCATCGTCGATGCGGTCTGCGATGTGCTGGCGAGCCGCAGGGCGGCCGCTGTGCTGGCCCAGGCCGGCAGTGTGACCAGCGGAGCCGGTGCATGAACGCGCCGGAACGTCACCCGCCCGCGCTGCACGCCGTCACCGACGATCCGCGCTACATCGGCGCGTCGGTGACGCGCACCGGCGCGCGTCGCCTGGTCGAAGGGCGCGGCACCTACCTCGACGACATCAAGCTGCCGCGCATGGCGCACGTGGTTTACTGGCGCTCGCCGGTGGCGCACTGTCGAATCCTCGGCATCGTGCGCGATCACGCGCTGCAGATGCCTGGTGTGATCGCGGTTGTCGATGGCGCCGAAGTCGCCACGGTCTGCAAGCCCTGGGTTGCCACGCTGAGCCACCTGGTCGGCATGAAGTCAGCACCGCAGCACGCGCTGGCGATCGACCGCGCCTGCTGGCAGGGCGAGCCGGTGGTGGCCGTGGTCGCCGAGACCCGCGCGCAGGCCGAAGACGCGCTGCAATACCTGCAGGTCGAGTGGGAATCGCTGCCCGCCGCGCTCGAGATGGAGACCGCGCTCGACGCGGCCACGCCGGTGATCCACCCCGATCTGGGCGACAACCTGTGTTTCACGCGCAGCCTCGACACCGGCGGTGTGGATGCCGCGTTTGCCGCGGCCGAGGTGGTCTGCGAGGCGACCTTCCACTTCGGCCGCCACACCGGCGTGACGCTGGAGCCGCGCTGCCAGATCGCCGACTGGAACCCGGGCGATCAGCGCCTGACGGTCTACCACTCGCAGCAGGCGCCGCACATGATGCAGGACCTGTATTCGCGCCAGTTCAGCCTGCCCGAATCGTCGGTGCGGGTGATCTGCAAGGACGTCGGCGGCTCGTTCGGCATCAAGGTGCATGCGTATCCCGACGACTTCGCCACCGTTGCGCTGTCGATGCTGCTGAAGCGCCCGGTGAAGTTCGTCGCCGACCGGCTCGAGTCGTTCACCAGCGACATCCACGCGCGCGAACACCGCATCCACGGCCGCATCGCGGCGTCGAAGGTCGGCGACATCCTGGCTTTCGAAATCGACGACCTGACCGGCATCGGCCCGTATTCGATGTTCCCGCGCACCAGCGCGATCGAGGGCAACCAGGTCGTCAACCTGACCGGCGGTCCGTACCGGCACCAGCAGTACCGCGCGCACCTGAAGGTGGTGTTCCTCAACAAGACCCCGACCTGCCAGTACCGCGGCGTGGGCCACCCGATTGCCTGCGCGGTGACCGAGGGGCTGGTCGATCTGGCCGCCGCTAAGCTGGGGATGGACCCGCTGGCGTTCCGCAAGCGCAACGTGATCCGCGACGACGCGTACCCCGCCACCGGCATCTCGGGCATCAAGCTCGAAGTGCTGTCGCACGAGGAATGTCTGCGCCAGATCGAGACGCTGATGGACTACCCGGCCCTGCGCGCCGAACAGGCCGCGCTGCGCGAACGCGGCATCCACCGCGGCATCGGCTTCGCGACGCTGATCGAGCTGACCAACCCGGGCGCGGCGTTCTACGGTGTCGGCGGTGCGCGCATCGCCGCACAGGACGGTGCGACGATCCGCCTCGAGCCCACCGGCTCGGTGACGGTGCTGGTCAGCGTCGGCGAGCAAGGGCAGGGCGCCGAAGGCATCTACACGCAGATCGCTGCCGACGCGGTGGGGGTCGGCATCGACAAGGTGCGCGTGGTGACCGGCGACACCGACGTGACGCCTTACGGTGGCGGCACCTGGGCCTCGCGCGGCGCCGGCATCGGCGGCGAGGCGGTGCTGCAGGCCGGGCTGGCGCTGCGGCAGGGCATCCTGAAGGTCGCGGCGGTGATCCTGAACCGCGATGCCGCGGGCCTGGCGGTGCACCGCGACGAGATCGTCGACGCCGCGACGGGTGCCACGCTGATGCCGCTCGCCGAACTCGGCCGCGTCGCGTACTTCCGCCCCGACACATTGCCGCCCGGCTTCACGCCCGAGCTGATGGTGACGCGCCACTACGCGCAGCGCGACTACCCGTTCATCTTCACCAACGGCGTGCAGGCGTCGTATGTCGAGGTCGACCTCGACACCGGCTTCGTCAAGCTGTTGAAACACTGGGCAGTCGAGGACTGCGGTCGCGTCATCAACCCGATGCTGGTCGACGAGCAGATGCGCGGCGCCATCGTGCAGGGCATCGGCGGCGCGATGTACGAGGAGTGTCTGTACGACGCCGAAGGTCAACTGATCAACGGCAACATGGCCGATTACCTGGTGCCGATGTCCGCCGAGATGCCCGACATCGTCGTGGCCCACGTGCAGACACCGACCGCCAGCTCGAAGCTCGGCGCCAAGGGCGCCGGAGAGGCCGGTACCGCCGGCGCTCCGGGCGCGATGATGAACGCCATCAACGACGCGCTGCGACCGCACTCTGCGGCGGTTTTTTCGCAACCGTTCACACCAGAGAAAATCCTGCGTGCGCTCGGTCGGGTTGCATGAACAACGGGTTAGAGTTTCCCAAGGGACATCACATGCGAGTGACGCAGGAATGCAGGAAGCTGCTGCTGGCGGCTGCCATGGCGGCCGGTTCGATGAACGCCCAGGCAGGCGCCAAGTACGACTTCGGCGAAGACCAGAACGTGACGTTCGGCATCGGAACCCGCTACAGCTACACCCATGCCGAGCGCCCGGAATCCGCGGGCGGCGGTCATTTCAATGACCCCAATCTCGACAGCGCGCGCCTGTTCTTCGGCGCTTCATTGAGCAAGAACATCAAGGCCACCTTCAACACCGAGTGGGACGGTGTCGAGAACCGGGTTCGCGTGCTGGACATCTACGGCCAGTTCGAGTTTCTGCCCGAGTTCAACGTGTGGGCCGGGCGCCTGGTGTCGCCGAGCGATCGCCACAACATGGCCGGGCCGTATTACTCGATGGGCGGCGGCTACTGGCCTTGTGTCGCGTCACGCTACGGCTGCAACGGCGGTATCTTCCGCGCGCGGGACGACGGCTTCGCGGTCTGGGGCAATGTGGCCGACAGCAGGCTGGGTTACTCGATCGGCGCCTTCGACGGTCGCACCTTCGGCATCGGCGCGCTCGACGAGTCGCAGGCGCGCCATGCCGGGGTCAAGTCGTCCGGCTCGCTGATGTATGCCGGCCGCCTGCAATACGATTTCTGGGAGAAGGAGACCGGCTACTTCAGCGCGGCCAACCACCTCGGCAAGCAGGACATCCTGGCGATCGGCGTCGCCGGCCGGTACCAGAAGAAGGGCGTGCTGACGGTCGGCGGCCGAGGCGACTACTGGTCGTACAACGTCGACTTCCTGTTCGAGAAAAGCATCAAGGGCTCGGGCGGCTTCGCGCTGGAAGCCGCCTATTACGACTACGACACCGACGACGTGGTGAAGTCCGAGCAGGGCAAGGCCTACTCGGCCGGTGTGTCGTACATCTTCGAGCAGCCGGTGGGCTGGGGCCAGCTGCAGCCGTTCATGCACTGGCAGAAATTCAACCCCGACACGAACATCGACACCAGGCAGGTCGACGTCGGCATCAACTACATCATCGACGGCTACAACGCGCAGGTCAGCGCGACGTACACGAATAACAAGGTCACTGGAAGTTCGAGCCTCGACAAGTTCGTGCTGGCGCTGCAGTTGCAGTACTGAGTCCGAGGCGAGGCTCCCCGCCGCCCGTGAACGGCGGCGGGGATCACCATCAACCAAACACGATGGTGCGGTGCCCGTTGATCAGGATGCGGTCCTCCAGGTGGTTGCGCAGCCCTCGCGCGAGCACGGCCTTCTCGACGTCCTTGCCGCAGCGGACCAGGTCCTCGACAGAGTCGCTGTGGTCGATGCGCATCACGTCCTGCTCGATGATCGGGCCCTCGTCGAGGTCCTCGGTCACGTAGTGGCAGGTCGCGCCGATCAGTTTGACGCCGCGGTCCCAGGCCTGGTGATACGGCTTCGCGCCGGCGAAGCTCGGCAGGAAGCTGTGGTGGATGTTGATGATCTGTCCCGGGTACTTCCGGCACAGCGACGGCGGCAGGATCTGCATGTAGCGCGCCAGCACCATCGTGTCGGCGCCCGAGGCCTCGAACAGATTTTCGAGCGCCGCGAACGCCTCGGGCTTGTTCTCCTTGGTCACCGGGATGTGGTGGAACGACAGGCCGTGCCATTCGACCAGGCCGCGGAACACCTCGTGGTTGGACGCCACGCCGACGATGTCGACATCGAGTTCCTGGCTTTGCCAGCGCGCCAGCAGGTCGTACAGGCAGTGCTCCTGCGTCGACACCAGCATCAGCACGCGGCGCCGCACGCTGCTGTCGCTGATGCGCCAGTCCATGCCGAACTCGGTGGCCACCGCGGCGAAGCGATGTTTCAGCTCGGCATGGTCGAAGGGCAGCGAGTCGGCCCGCACCTCGACCCGCATGAAGTAACGGGCCGAATCGGCGTCGGCGTGCTGGCTCGAACTGAGGATCCAGCCGCCGTGCTCGGCGAAGAACCCGGTGACACGCGCGACGATGCCGACGCGGTCGGGGCAGGAGAAGGTCAGGGTGTAGTGGTGAGGGCGGCTCATGGGCATCCGATCGGGAAGTTCTTGAAGGCGGGCTCGTGTCACGTCGACACGGCGATTCTCCCGTTTCGTCGGCACTTGGCTTGCATACGGGTGAAACTGCACTGCGCTTGAAACAGCGCCAGCGACTCGCCCGCCCGTTGATGCCCAACCCACCCGAGACCCGCCCATGAGCCACTGCCCGATCCGCTCCATCCTGATCGCCAACCGCTCCGAGATCGCGATCCGCGTGATGCGCGCGGCCTCCGAGATGCGCATTCGCACGGTGGCGATCTACTCTCAGCAGGACCGCCAGGCGCTGCATCGCTTCAAGGCCGACGAGAGCTACCTGGTCGGCGAAGGCAAGAAGCCGCTGGCGGCCTACCTCGACGGCGAGGACATCCTGCGCATCGCACGCAGCGCCGGCGCCGACGCGATCCACCCGGGCTACGGCTTCCTGTCCGAGAACCCCGAATTCGCCGACGCGGTGATTGCCGCCGGCATCCGCTGGATCGGCCCGTCGCCCGACGTGATGCGCACGCTGGGCAACAAGGTCGCGGCACGCCATGCGGCGGTGGCCGCCGGCGTCGCGGTGATGCCGGCCACGCCGCCGCTGCCGCTCGACGTGGCCGAATGCGCGAAGCTGGCCGCCGGCATCGGCTTCCCCGTGATGCTGAAGGCCAGCTGGGGCGGCGGCGGGCGCGGCATGCGGGTGATCGAGAACGAGGGCGAGCTCGCCAGTTCGCTGGAGGCCTCGCGGCGCGAGGCGCTGTCCGCCTTCGGCAACGACGAGGTCTACTTCGAGAAGCTGATCCGTCGCGCGCGCCACGTCGAGGTGCAGATCCTGGGCGACCAGCACGGCAACCTGGTGCACCTGCACGAGCGCGACTGCACCGTTCAGAGGCGCAACCAGAAGGTCGTCGAGCGCGCCCCTGCACCGTATCTGGACGCCGCCGGCCGCGCCGCGCTCTGCGACAGTGCATTGCGGCTGATGCGCTCGGTCGGCTACACCCACGCCGGCACGGTCGAGTTCCTGATGGACGCCGACGACGGCAAGTGCTACTTCATCGAGGTCAACCCGCGCATCCAGGTTGAGCACACCGTCACCGAGATGATCACCGGCGTCGACATCGTCAAGGCGCAGATCCGCATCACCGAGGGCGGCCACATTGGCGTGACCGAAGGCTCGCCCGAGGAGGCGAGCGGCCTGCACCCCACCGGCGTGCCGCCGCAGGACAAGATCCCGCTGAACGGGCATGCGCTGCAATGCCGCGTCACCACCGAAGACCCGGAGAACGGATTTCTGCCCGACTACGGCCGGCTCGCCGCCTACCGCAGCGCGGCCGGCTTCGGCATCCGGCTCGACGCCGGCACGGCCTACGGCGGGGCAGTCATCACGCCGTACTACGACTCGCTGCTGGCCAAGGTGACCGCCTGGGCCCCGACCGCGCGCGAGACGATCCAGCGCATGGACCGCGCGCTGCGCGAGTTCCGCATCCGTGGCGTGTCGACCAACCTGCAGTTCCTCGAGAACCTGATCAACCACCCGACCTTCGGCAACGACGTCAAGGGCGAGCTGACGACCCGCTTCATCGAGAACACGCCCGAGCTGCTGGCCTTCGCCGCGCGCCGCGACCGTGCCAGCAAGCTGCTGCGCTTCCTCGGCGAGGTGGCGGTCAACGGCAACCCCGAGGTCCACGGCCGCACGCTGCCCGCGTTGCCCTTGCCGAAGCCGGTGCTACCGAAGGTCGATCTGGAGTCACCGATCCCCGATGGCACCCGCCAGCGGCTGCAGGCGCTGGGGCCGACCGGCTTCGCGCAGTGGATGCTGGCGCAGAAGCAAGCACTGGTCACCGACACGACGATGCGCGATGCGCACCAGTCGCTGCTCGCCACCCGCATGCGCACCGCCGACATGTTGCCGATCGCGCCGTACTACGCCCGCGAGCTGTCCGGCCTGTTCTCGCTCGAATGCTGGGGCGGCGCGACCTTCGACGTGGCGCTGCGCTTCCTGAAGGAAGACCCCTGGCAGCGCCTCGATCAACTGCGCCAGGCGATCCCGAACGTGCTGTTCCAGATGCTGCTGCGCGGCTCCAACGCGGTCGGCTACACCAACTATGCCGACAACGTGGTGCGCCATTTCGTGAAGCAGGCGGCCGTGAACGGCGTCGACCTGTTCCGTGTCTTCGACTCGCTGAACTGGGTGGCGAACATGCGCGTGGCGATCGACGCGGTGATCGAGAACGGCGGGCTGTGCGAAGGCGCCATCTGCTACACCGGTGACCTGTTCGACGGCGCGCGGCCGAAGTACGACCTGAAGTACTACCTTGGCATCGCGCGCGAACTGCAGAAGGCCGGCGTGCACCTGCTGGCGATCAAGGACATGGCCGGCATCTGCCGACCGCGCGCGGTAGCCGCGCTGGTCAAGGCGCTGAAGGCCGAGACCGGCCTGCCGGTGCACTTCCACACCCACGACACCAGCGGCGCATCAGCCGCGTCGGTGCTGGCCGCGATCGAGGCCGGCTGCGATGCGGTCGACGGCGCGCTCGACGCGATGAGCGGGCTGACCTCGCAGCCCAACCTGTCGTCGATCGCCGCCGCGCTGGCCGGTACCGAGCGCGATCCCGGCCTGCCGCAGGACGCGCTGCATGCGGCCTCGATGTACTGGGAAGGCGTGCGGCGCTTCTACTCGCCGTTCGAGTCCGAGATCCGCTCCGGCACCGCCGACGTCTACCGCCACGAGATGCCCGGTGGCCAGTACACCAACCTGCGCGAGCAGGCCCGCTCGCTGGGCATCGCGCACCGCTGGACCGAGGTGTCGCAGACCTACGCCGACGTGAACCGGCTGTTCGGCGACATCGTCAAGGTCACGCCGACGTCGAAGGTGGTCGGCGACATGGCGCTGATGATGGTCGCCAGCGACCTGACGCCGCAGGACGTGATGGACCCGGCGCGCGAAGTGGCCTTCCCCGAATCGGTGGTGTCGCTGTTCAAGGGCGAGCTGGGCTTCCCGCCCGACGGCTTCCCGGCTGCGCTGAGTCGCAAGGTGCTGAAGCTGGCCGACACCGAGCAGCCGCCGGCGCCGTACCGCCCGGGCGACCGGCTGCCGCCGGTCGATCTGGAAGCCGTGCGGGCCCAGGCCGAAGCCGAGTGCGAGCTGCCGATGGACGACCGCCAGCTGGCCTCGTACCTGATGTACCCGAAGGTGATGCGCGACTTCTGCGAGCACACCCGGCTGAACGGCGACACCTCGATGCTGCCGACGCCGGTGTTCTTCTACGGCCCGCAGCCGCAGCAGGAACTGGCGATCGAAATCGATCCGGGCAAGACGCTGCTGGTGGCGCTGCAATCGATCTCGCCCGACGGCGATGTCGCGCAGAAGGTGCAGTTCGAGCTGAACGGCCAGTCGCGCACGATGCGCGTGCTGCGCCCGGATGCCGGCGACGCCGCGAAGGGTCGCCCCGTGGCCGATCCCACCAACCCGTGGCATGTGGCGGCGCCGATGCCCGGCGCGATCGTCAGCGTGGCTGTCAAGGTCGGCCAGCGCGTCAGCGCCGGCAGCACGCTGCTGGCGCTGGAGGCGATGAAGATGGAAACCCATGTGGCCGCCGAGCGCGACGCCGAAGTCGAGGCCGTGCTGGTCGTGCCGGGCGATCGGGTGCAGGCGAAGGACCTGTTGATCCTGCTGAAGGCGGTAAGCTGATCGGCCGCGCCGCCGCCCGCTACCAGCTCAGCGGATTCACCCGGTAGTACCCGCTCAGCTCGCGGTACAGCGCCGCGTGCTCGGCGGCGAGGCGCTTCGGTTGCTCGAAGAACACCTCCGAGGCCACCGCGAAGAACTCGGCCGGGTCGGTGGCGCCGTAGTTGCCCAGCAAGGTGCCTTGTCCGCTATGCACGCGCTTTTGCAGCGTGGCGAATTCCTCGCTCAGCACCCGCGCCCATCGGGCTTGACGGGCGCGGCCGGCCATCCGCGGCAAGCCGTTGGCGACGCCGCTTTCCTGGTCGAGCTGGTGAGCGAACTCGTGGATGACGACGTTGCGACCGTCGTCGACGACGTCGGCCCCTTCGACCGTGTCCTGCCACGACAGGATCACCTGCCCGAGCGTCCACGATTCGCCGGACAGCACCCGGCGCTGGTCCTGCAGCACCCCGGCACCCACCGGGTGCGTCCGGTCGACGACGAAGGCGCCGGGATAGACGAGGATCTGGCGCAGCCGGGTGAAGTAGTCGGTGCGCCGGTTCAGGACGAGCAGGCAGGCCTGCGCCGCGATCGTCACGCGCATCTCGTCGGTCACCTGCAGTCCGCGGCAACCGATGAACGGCTTCTCGGCGAGAAAAACCTGGATGTGCTTCTTCAGTTGCAGTTGAAGGTCGGCAGGCATCGAGCGGTAGTACGGCACCCGCCTGCGCAAGGTCTGCCGCCACGCGGCGGGAAACGGCTGGCGCCGCACCCGTCGTCGGCGCCACTCGGTGAACAGCGGTTCGCGCAGCAGCCAGGTCAGCACCAGCAGCGTTGCGATCGAGAGGAACAGCAGGGGCAAGGGGTTGCGCCGCAGCGCCGGAGTGTCGTCAGTCCCTCACCTGGGTTCGGGCGCCTGCATTTCAACCACCCGCAACCGGCCGACGACGACGGCGCGGCAGCGCCTTGCGCCGTGCACACTCCTGTCCGTGAAAATTCTCTGAATTCGCCATCATGAAGAACCAAGGTGCCACCGGGGGGCTCGTCTATTCGACCGACAGCGGACGCATGTGTCCCGCCTGTCGGCAACCGATCGCGCTGTGCCGCTGCGGGCAGCCGGCGCCGGTCGCGTCGGATGGCATCGTCCGGGTGTCGCGCGAGACCTCGGGACGCAAAGGCAAGGGCGTGACGGTGATCCGCGGGCTGGCCCTGGAGGCCTCGGCGCTGGCCCAGCTCGGGCGCGAGCTGAAGGCTGCCTGCGGCTCCGGTGGCACCGTCAAGGACGGTGTCATCGAGATCCAGGGCGACCATCGAGACCGCGTCATCGAACTGCTGAAGGCCGCCGGCTTGACGGTGAAACGCGCGGGCGGGTGAGTCCGCTACGGGCCGGATCAGCACGCTGATTCACCCGGTGCACACTGGCGAACTGGTTGACACGTACCCCACCGCCCTGATGAACGAACCCGTCGACAACTTGTCCCCGACCGCGCTGACCGTCGCCTGCCTGTGCGCCGAGTGGTGCGGCACCTGCCGCGATTACCGCGCTGTCTTCGAGCAGGCGGTGCAAGCCCAGTGCGGCGCCGGCGTGGTGGGTCGGTGGATCGACGTCGAAGACCAGGCCGATCTGATCGGCGCGATCGATGTCGACAACTTCCCGACCCTGCTGATGGCACGCGGCGACGAGGTGCTGTTCTTCGGCACCGTCACGCCGCATGCGGCGACTCTGACGCGCCTGATCAAGGCGGCGCTGGAAGGCCAGACCCACCTGGGCGGCGACCCGCCCGACGCCGCCGTGCGCGCGCTGCCGGCGCGCCTGCGGCGGGATGCGGACAGCCGCTGATCCCGATCGACCGATTGGCGAGGTCACGCTGCGGTGTCGTCCTACAGCCCGGTACGGGGCATCCCGACAGACCCGTCACCGCCGCCTCGACACACTGGATTCATCGGACGGGGCTTGAGCGGAACAGCGCAGGGCCTGCCGATTCCATCCCATTGTTTTGAACAGGAGTCGAGCATGAACAAGGATCAGATTCAAGGCCGCGTCGAGCAGGTCAAGGGCGCCGTCAAGCAAACCACCGGCAAGGTGATCGGCAACAAGGAACTCGAAGCGGAAGGCAGGATCGACAAGACGACCGGCAAGGTTCAGTCGGGTTTCGGCGACGTGAAGGAAAAGCTGAAAGACACGATCGACAAGGTCTGAGCGACCGGTTCGACCACGCAGAAAAGCCGGGGATTCCCCGGCTTTTCTGCGTGGTGACTGCGTCGTTGAAGCGGCGTTGTTGCGTCATTGCCGATGCGGACCCGGCTCCTGACCAGACACGCGCATGCCAGCCACTACACTGCCCGCACGGTCGACCTTGGCAGTCGGTGACGGAGCAATCAGGCATGGGGCGGTGGGCGGTGGAAATCCGAAAATTGTGGGGTGCCCAGTGGACGTCGAGGCGTCATGCTTGACCCGATGAACGACGACGCCGCGGCGCTCTCATCGGATCGTCGGCGCAAGCTGCAGCTGCTCGCTGCACAGCCCGACACCGTCTTCGAGTTGTTTGTTCGCAGCGTTGCCCAGCTGACCGAGAGCGAATTCGCGGCGATCAGTCTGGTCGGCGAAGAACGGCAGTGGTTCAAGGCCGGCGTGGGTCTCGAGGCCGTGCACATCCCGCTGTCGCTCTCGTTCTGTGCGCAGGGCGTCGCCGCAGGCTCGATGTTCGAGGTGTGCGATGCCACCGCCGACGGCCGATTCGCGCAGCATCCGCTGGTCGTCGGCGACGCGGGCATCCGCAGTTACGCCGGTTACCCGATCGAGTTCGAAGGCGAGTGGTTGGGCATGCTGTGCGTGATGTCCGCCCGGCCGCGAGCGTTGACGCCCCCGCAGCAGCGCTGGCTGCAGGAGCTGGCGCGGGGCGCCACCGAAGCGGCCGCCAGCCACGAGCGCATCTTCAAGCTGCAGATCAGCGAACGTCGCCTGCTCGACTTCGCCTCCGCGTCCAGCGACTGGCTGTGGGAAACCGATGCGGAGCATCGGTACACCTGGCTGTCGGATCGGTTCGAGGACCTGACCGGATTGACCGTGCTGTCGCAGGTCGGGCAGCCGCCTCCGCAGTCGCCGATGCGCGACGGGGCCGGCCGCGTGGTCGAGCCGATGCTCGGTTTCCACGAGGTGCTGGACCGCCAGCAGTCGTTCGCCCGCGTGGTGGTGTTGCAGCACACGCCGGCAGGCGATCGCCTGATCTCGTGCAGCGCTATCGCCAAGTTTCGCGGCGACGGCGTGTTCAAGGGCTATCGCGGCTCTGCGCAGGATGTGACGCACCGCATCGGCGCCGAGCGCCATGAACGCGAGGT
>JARXKP010000333.1 GCA_030271615.1 Pseudomonadota bacterium | reverse complement strand
TTGAACTGGATGCTGCGGTCGATTTCCAAGCCGGAGCCTTGGGTCAGGCGGCCGAAGCTGAAGCCCAGGTTAGGCAGCCGCCCGGCTTGCACCCTGTCGGCTTCGGAGATCCCGAGTTCGGCGAACGAGGCTTGCAGCCCTCGGTTGTTCAACAGGGCGATCTGGACTGCGTCCTCGGCCGACAGTGGTTGCTCCAGCAATTGGGCAACGCGCTTGTCGATGGCATCACGGTCGGCATCGGATCGGGCCCATTTGACATCCTTGCCGAGCCGATCCCTTGCCGTTTGCTCGACCGGGCCGAAGCCGCCGTCGCTGCTGAGCGTCGCGCAGCCGCTCAGGGCAATCAGCGCCAGCGCGGCGATGGCAAGGCGGGTGCTGGTGCGTGTGGATGACGTGGTTTTCATCGTTCGCGCCTCACTTCATCTCGTGGCCGACATGGCCAGTGGGGGCAGGCTTTGCGGCAGAGGCGGGCTGCGAGGCGGCGGGCGCGATCGACTTGGCCGCGTCGGGTTCACGTGCCTCGCGGGCATAGGCGCGCCAGCCCCCTCTCTGACGGACCAGTTCGTTGGTTTCGCGCCAGGGCGCGACCTGAGGTTCGGCAAAGCCTTGATAGGCACGCAGTGGCGAGACATACGGCGCCGCCGGGACCGGCGCCTTCGGGTCAGCCGGGTCTGCTCGGGCGCCGGCCGGAGCGGGAGAAGCAGGCGCGGTAGCCTGGGCTTGGGCCTGAGCCGCATTTGGCGCGGACACAAGCACGAGCTGCAGACCAGCGATGGCCCACAGAAGCGTTGCTGCCTTGGATTTCGGAAACATGACGATCCTCGCCTCGAATACCCGACGGCATGACGCCATCGGCAACGGTTGTTGAAGCGCACGCGCCACCGCATCAAGGTGCGGTTCCGCGCAGCCAAAGCCGCGCGAGGGCGCGTGCGGCGCCCGTTAGAGGTGGGAAAGTCTGGGAGGTCGATCCGGCCCGTCAGTGACGAAGCCTACGTGCGAGGTAGGCACGAAGGACTCCGGTGCCATGGCCGTAGCGAACGGTTCGAAAGCGAAGGCTGCCGTCGGCATCGCCGCGCCTGTGCAGCAGACGGCGCACGCGTTGCACTTGAACTTCACCAGCTTGTCGAGGTGAGGCAGCGGCGGTGCATCACCGCTGGGATTGGCCGAAGCGACTTCATGCTCACCAGCGGCCATGCCCATCTCGTGATGATGCTGTCCTGCGGCTGTGTGCTCGTGCGCCTCGTCTAGCTCGGTGCTCGCAGCCGCCATCATCCGGTGGTGGTTTGGTCCGCAGTTGAGCATCGTCGCAGCCGCAAAGCCCTGCAGGGGCAATGCGAGAAGCAACAACCACATCACTGCGGAGCGGAAACGGGACACCATGGCGAAAGTGTAGAGGGATTCTGTGGAGGATGGTTCCGACGGGATGCGTTCGCGGCTGACGGTGCTCGGCAGCGCAGGTTCAGGAGCGCGTGCCGCCGGGCGTTCTTCCCGGACGCAGCCCGCCAGTTGTTGCGCCTTTGCTGCCTTTGGCGGCGGCTGGCGCCGCCGCGTTCTCGGCTGCCAGCGTGTCCAGAATCGGGCATTCCGGCCGATCGTCCCCGTGGCAGCACTGCACCAGGTGTTCGAGCGTCGACTTCATCGCCAGAAGGGCCTGCGCCTTCTGCTCCAACTCCTTGATATGCGCTTCGGCCAGGGCCTTGACCTGTCGGCTCGGCCGCCTGCGGTTCTGCCACAGCCCCACGAGCTCGCCGATCTGCTGGATGGAGAACCCCAGGTCGCGCGCCTGACGGATGAAACGCAGCGTGTGGACTTCCTTCTCGCTGTACTGGCGGTAGCCCGAGTCGGTCCGCCCGGGCTCCGGAAACAGCCCGACCTGTTCATAGTGCCGGATCATCTTGGCCGAAACGCCGGAGGCGGTCGCGGCCTGGCCGATGTTCATTGCGTGCATGTCTTTGTCCTCAAGCCGTCACAGTCCGGGGTTGCTCGGAAGGTCCATTGGCGGGGCTCGGATCGGTCGACGAGCGCCATCGACGCAACCACAGCGCGTTGCCCACCACGCTGACGCTGCTGAAGGCCATCGCGGCGCCTGCGATGACCGGGTTGAGCATGCCAAAGGCCGCGAGAGGTATGCCCACGACGTTGTAGGCGAAGGCCCAGAACAGGCCACGCTTGATCGTCGCGTAGGTGCGGCGAGAGACATCCAGTGAATCGGCGACGAGCCTCGGGTCGCCGCGCATCAGCGTAATGCCGGCCGCCGCCATGGCGACATCGGTGCCGGTCGACATCGCGATGCCGACATCCGCAGCCGCCAGGGCCGGGGCGTCGTTGATGCCATCGCCGACCATGGCCACCACCTGCCCGGCGGCTCGCAGCGCCTGCACGACCGCAGCCTTGTCGCCGGGAAGCACTTCGGCGCGGACTTCTTTGATGCCCAACTCCCGAGCCACCGCGTCTGCGCTCCCCTGGTTGTCGCCGGTGAGCATCACCGTCGCGATGCCCAGCTCATGCAGGCGCGCCACGGCGTCGCGTGCCGATGCCTTGACGGCATCACCGAACGCCAGCAAACCCAGCAATTCAGACCGTTCAATGTCTTTGCGTATTAGCCACGAGACCGTTCGGCCCGCTGCTTCGAGCCGGTCGGCGTCAGCAGCCAGCGCGCCTCTGTCGACGCCGAGTTCGCGCAGCAGGCGACTGCTGCCAAGGAGCATGGTCTGACCGTTCACGACGGCTTCCAGGCCGCGTCCCGGCAACGCATGGCTCTCATGCGCCTGCGGGACGACCCACTGCTCCGCCCGCACTTTGTCCATGACCGCGCGTGCTAGCGGATGCTCGCTCGTCTGCTGCAATGCGGCGGACAGCAACAGCACGGCGTCCCTCGTGCTTTCTGCAGCCGGCAGGACGGCGACGAGCGACGGGCGACCTTCAGTCAGCGTGCCGGTCTTGTCGAACGCCACCGTGGTCACGGAGTGGGCCACCTCCAACGCCTCGGCATCCTTGATCAGGATGCCGTGATGGGCTGCGACGCCGGTGCCCGCCATGATGGCCGTCGGCGTTGCCAGCCCCAAGGCACACGGACAGGCGATGACGAGCACGGCGACGGCGTTGATGACGGCGTGTTCCCAGTTCCCTGTCGCCATCACCCAGCCCACCAACGTGACCAGCGCGATGGCGAGCACCGCGGGCACGAATACCGCACTGACGCGGTCCACCACCCGCTGGATGGGCGCCTTGGCCGCTTGCGCGGACTCGACCATCCGGATGATTCGTGCGAGCGTGGTCTCGGCCCCCACCGCGAGCGTGCGGACCGTCAGCATGCCCTCCGCGTTGATGGCGCCGCCGGTGACCTTGTCGCCGACCGCCTTGACGACGGGCTGGCTCTCACCGGTGATCAGCGATTCATCGACGTGGCTGCGGCCTTCGGTCACTTCACCATCGACGGCAATGCGCTCGCCGGGCCGCACGAGAACCTGGTCCCCCA
>JARXKP010000033.1 GCA_030271615.1 Pseudomonadota bacterium | reverse complement strand
CCGGCAAAGCTGGCGTCGGGCAGGTCTTCGGCGGTGGCCGACGAGCGCACCGCGAACGACGCACCCGGGTTGCCGGCGGTCAGCACTTCGAACTGGCTGCGGATGGCGCGATCGAGATCGTCCGGGAACGGCGTGTCCTCGATCCACTGGCGAATCTGTGAACCGGCCTCGGCCAGCGCCCGAACATCTTCGGTGTTCAGCGTCGACAGACGTTGTTCGATCCGGGTGGCGAGGCCCTTGTGCGCCAGGAACTGCCGAAACGCGTGCGCCGTGGTGGCAAATCCACCCGGCACCCGCACGCCGGAGGCTGCCAGCTGACTGATCATTTCGCCGAGAGAGGCGTTCTTGCCGCCGACCGACTCGACGTCGGACATCCTTAACGCTTCAAAGGGCACGACCAGGGTGGTCGCCGAGTGATGGGTTGACATGAAATAGCTCCGCGATGTGAAAAAACCGGTGCGTCCTGCCACGCCCACCAGCGACCCGAGCGAAGCTCCGAGGGTCGTGACCCACCGCGTTGCGCATCGCATGCAGCGGCGTCGAACGGTCGGGGTCGGATGGGCATGTCCGTCTGTGTGTCGGTGTGCAGGGAAATTGAAATCGAGTTTACGGGTGAATCCCTATGATGTGAGCGGTCCTACACCCGCGAGCCCCGCCGCCATGCCGAACCGCACAGTCTTCTTCGTCTCCGATGGCACCGGCATCACCGCCGAAACCTTTGGCAACTCGATCCTGAACCAGTTTTCGATCCGGCCGCACCACGTGCGGCGCCCGTTCATCGACACCGTCGACAAGGCGCACCAGGTGATGCGCGAGATCAACCACGCGGCCGAGATCGAAGGACGCCGCCCGATCGTGTTCGTCACGCTGATCGACCCGGCCGTGCTGACCATCGTCAAGGACCAGTGCAACGGCCTGGTGCTGGACCTGTTCAACACCTTCATCGAGCCGCTGGAGGCCGAATTCGGGGTCACCTCCAATCACCGGGTCGGTCGGTTCTCCGATGTGTCCAAGAGTCAGGAATACACCGACCGCATCGAAGCGATCAACTTCTCGCTCGCCCACGACGACGGTCAGTCGTCGAAGAACCTGCTCTCGGCCGACGTGATCCTGGTCGGCGTCAGCCGCAGCGGCAAGACACCGACTTCGCTGTACCTGGCGATGCAGCACGGCATCAAGGCGGCCAACTACCCGCTGATTCCCGAAGACTTCGAACGCGGGCACATCCCGTCCAGCCTGGCGCCGTACAAGAAAAAGTGCTTCGGCCTGACGATCGACCCGCTGCGCCTGAACCAGATCCGCACCGAACGGCGACCCGACAGCAAGTACGCCTCGTTGGAGAACTGCCGTTATGAAGTTCGCGAGGCTGAAACCATGATGCGCAAGGAAGGCATCGCCTGGCTGTCATCGACCCACAAGTCGATCGAAGAGATCGCCACCACCATCCTGCGCGACATCCGGCCCGACCGCCTGATGTACTGAGGGTCAGCGTCTTTCCGCTGCGCGGCGAAGTCCTCTGACCGTCCGGCGGTTTGCGCCTCGTATGATCCGCGCCGATGCAGCATTACGACGCGGTGATCATCGGAGCCGGCGCAGCCGGGCTGCACTGTGCCGCGATCGCGGGCCAGCGAGGCGCACGGGTGCTGCTGATCGATCATGCCGAGCGGGTGGCCGAGAAGATCCGCATCTCCGGCGGCGGACGCTGCAATTTCACCAACCGCGACACGACGCCGGCGCAGTTCCTGTCGGCGAATCCGGCGTTCTGCCGATCGGCGCTGGCCCGCTACACGCCGCAGGATTTCATCTCGCTGCTGCAACGGCACCGCATCGCCTTTCACGAGAAGCACAAGGGCCAGCTGTTCTGCGACGAGTCGAGCGAGGACATCATCGCGATGCTGCTGCGCGAGTGCGAAGCCGGCGCCGTGACGCGCTGGCAACCCTGCGCAATCCACGACATCTCGCACGGCCCCAGCGGCTTCGAGATCGGCACCGATCGCGGTCCGGTGCGCGCCGCCCGCGTGGTCGTGGCGACCGGGGGCCTGTCGATTCCGAAGATCGGGGCCAGCGACTTCGGCCACCGGCTGGCGCGGCAGTTCGGTCATTCGATCGTCGAGACGCGACCGGCGCTGGTGCCGCTGACCTTCGATTCGGCGGCGTGGCAGCCCTTCGTCGCGCTGGCCGGCCTGTCGGTCGAGGCCGTGGTGTCCACCGGCAGCGGCAAGACGCGCGGCGAGTTTGCCGAAGACCTGCTGTTCACGCACCGCGGCCTGAGCGGCCCGGCAGTGCTGCAGATTTCGTCGTACTGGCGTCCGGGAACGTCGCTCGAACTGGACCTGGTGCCCAGCCACGACCTGCAGGCCGACTTGACTGCGTCCAAGAAAATCTCGCATCGCAAGCTGTCCAACGAACTGGCGGAGTGGCTGCCGCGTCGGCTGGCCGACACCTGGCTCGGCCTGCATCCCGCCATCGCGGACCGACCGATGCCCGAGCTGCGCGACCGCGATCTGGCGACGCTTGCGACCAGCTTGAAACGGTGGAACCTGGTGCCCGCCGGCACCGAGGGCTACCGCAAGGCAGAAGTGACCGCAGGTGGCGTCGACACCCGCGAACTGAGTTCGACCACGCTCGAGAGCAAGCGGGTGCCGGGTCTGCACTTCATCGGAGAGGTGGTCGATGTGACCGGCTGGCTGGGTGGCTACAACTTCCAGTGGGCGTGGGCCAGCGCGGCGGCCTGTGCCGCACAACTGTCAACGCGGCCCCAGTCGGTCGACCTCTGAGCCGCCGCACGGATTGGCAGCGGGCGGCTGATCCAGCAGGGGCCGCATGGCCGTGCCCGACAATCCGGTTCCATGGCCAAGCCCGTCCCGCGTCTGACTCCGGAAGAAATCCAGCGCGTCATCGCAACCGCCTGGGACGACCGGCCGCCGTTCCTGGCCGTGTTGCACAACCACGGGCTGTCGCCGGGACAGGTCGTGCAACTGCTCAAGCGAGAGCTGACGCCGAATGCCTACAAGGTCTGGGTCGCCCGGACGAAGGCCCCGCCGGCACCGTCACCGCACCCGGTCCGCCGATCGCCGCGCAAGTAGCACCGGAACGACATCCGACTGGGTGCGGTCGGGGGGCCAGGTCCGCGCCCGAAGCGCATGCCAAGGCGTTGCAACCTTCAAGCGCAAGCTGGTCCTGGACTGATCCCGCCTCAGGTCGAGGCGCGCCGAGGCAGCGGTGCGAGCGTCACCCACTGGCGCGCGCGGGGCTCCGATGCCGTGCGACGCACCAGCACCGGCGCATGGATCAGCGCGATGCTCAACCACACCGCGACGCTGAAGTACAGCGACATCCACACGACCTCGCTCTTCCAGTCGGCCCAGCGGTGCGACACCACCCAGCGCTGCGAGACATCGGCCAGGCCCTGCGCCAGATCCAGGTAGAGCCGCCCGCTCGCCTCGTCGGCCAGCCAGCGCGACCAGTACATGGGCACGTCGACCGCGAACATGAAGGCCACGTAGGCGACACCCATCGCGCACCACGCGGCGAGCAGCCGACGCACCGCCGCATCGCACACCGGCCAGATGGCGACCAGGCTGGCCACCATCAGCGCCGCGCTCAAGCCCCAGATCGATTCCTCGATCACATGGCCGAGATTCGACGTGGTCAGCACCGAGTACCAGGAGCAGATTTCGGCCACCGCGATCAGCGGAACCACCACCCGCGACGTGGTGAGACCGACGCCGCTACCGGTGGCACGCGAGATCTCGCGCAGCATCAGCGCCCACTGCGCGACGAAGCAGAGCTCGGCGATCGTCGCCACCGAGCGTCCGACGACGACGCTGGACAGCCAGCTGTCGACGACGACCATGCGCTGCACGTCGTACACCGGCAGCGCCGATCGAAAAGCGCAGCCGGACACATAGCCGGCCGACAGCAGCACCTGCAGCCGGCGCATTGCGTAGACCTCGGTCGAGAACAGTCCCTTGCGCTGGGCCAGCTTGGTGGCCGACATCAGCCAGCCCAGCGCATTCAGCGCGCTGACCGCACACAGGAAGAACCACCAGGAGAAAACGCCGTCTGTCATCACGCTGTCATTGGGCCATGGCAGCCGCGCGCAGGCAATGGGGGATGCCGTTTACTTGAGCAGCTTCAGAACCTGCTTGAAGCGTTCGTGCCTGCAGTGACGCAGCCACTCGAAGGCAACCATCTCGACGCTGACGATGTCGGCGCCGGCCTGCCGCAGGCGCTGCATCGCCAGCTCGTGGTTCTCGGCAGTGCGCGAGCCGCTGGCCTGTGCGATCACCGACACCGTCAACCCCGCTCGCAGCAGGCCCAGCGCGGTTTGCAGCAGGCAGACATGGGCCTCGCAGCCGGCTATCACGATCTCGCGCCGCGCATCGGCCGGGGTGTCGCTGTCCGCAACGCCCAACAGATCGAGCAGCCCGTCGGCGCAGGCGTCGAAATGCGTCTTCGACAGCGTCGTGCCGCAGCGCTGCCGGATGGCGTCGTCGTTGGGTCCGAGGCCCTGCGGGTACTGCTCGGTGCCGATGACCGGGATCCCCAGTTCACGGGCGACATCGGCGATGCGCACCGCGTGCGCCACAACCTCGGCGCCGCGATGGATGGCGGGCAGCAGGCGTTGCTGGTAGTCGACGAGGACGAGCACGGATTGCGTGGGATCGATCAGGTTCATCGTGCGGTGGCTCTGGCTTTTGCAGCGGACGGCGACAAGGACACCGACGCCGCACGAGCCATCAGGTCGTCCAGGTAGCGCTCGAACAAGGCCTGCGATTCCTGGCGGAACATCCGGATGCGGCCGGTGTGGCTGAGCAGCAGCAAGCCGGCAATGTGGGCGAACAGCGCCGTGACCTCGATCTGCGCGTCGTCGGCGCTCATCCCCAGCGCGACCAGCGCGCACTGCGCCGGCGCCAGCGCATTGCGCAGACGTGCGTTGAGCTGCTCGTTCAGTACCGGGGTCAGGCCGCGTGGCTGCATGCCGCGGAACAGATAGAAACCGAGATCGAGATCACGAGGGCTCTCCCGGTAGAAGTCGAAGAAAGCCGTCGCCTTGACCCGCAGCACACTTCGCGACGTACGCGTTCGTGCGAGAGCGCCGACGCCCTCGACCGGCTCCGGTTGAGCCGCGCTCACGACGGCGTTCAGCCGCTCGAGAGACTCGCCGAGCAGTGCACCGTAGACCTCTTCCTTGCTCGAGAAATAGCTGTAGATCGCCCCGGGCGTGTAGCCCGCGCGCTTCGCGATCTCGCGAAGACTGGCGCCTTCGAGGCCCAGCTCGAGAAAGGCTGAACGCGCGGCTGCCAGAACCAGCGAACGCCGCACATCGGAGACCGCGCGCTTGCGCACGACACGCGCTTCGCTGCGGGTCCGATCGACAGGCGTTCCAGTGCGTGGCAATTTCTTGGCGGGCTTCGTCATGCCAAAATTCTACGTTGACAATATTGGTTGAACAGTGTTCAGGAAAACAAGAATCAACTCCAGGAACCTGAAGATGAATGAAGCCACAACCGATCCCGGAACAACCGCGTCAGCGCCCTCGCCGACCCACTCCGCGCACCTGATGCGCGCCGCCGATTACCGCGAGTCGCTGCGTCGCTACCGGCCCGTCGTGTACGTCGACGGGCAACTGATCGACTCGGTGGTCGACGCGCCCAGCCTGCAACCCGGCGTCAACGCGCTCGGCGTCACCTACGACTTCGCGCACGATCCGGCGATGGCGCCGCTGATGACCGCGGTGCAAGGCAGCAGCGGCAAGCTCGTCAACCGCATGCTGCACGTCAACGAATCGTCCGGTGACCTGCTCAACAAACTCGAAGCGGTGCGGTTGCTGTGCCAGGAAACGGGCTGCGCGCAGCGCTACCTTGCGCACGATGCGTTGAACGCGATCGGCCAGGTCAGCGCCCGCATCGACGACGCCCGCGGCAGCACCGAGCACCGCGCCCGCTTCGCCAACTACCTGCACCGGGTGCAGGACGAGGACCTGTCGCTCGGCATCGCGATGACCGACGCGAAGGGCGATCGTTCGCGCAAGCCACATCAGCAGGCCAACCCCGACACCTACGTCAACGTCGTCGAGCGCAACGCGCGCGGCATCGTGATCTCGGGCACCAAGGCCATCGTGACCGGTGCGCCGTACATGCACGAGTTCCTGGTGATGCCGGGCCGCAACATGGGGGTCGAGGACGCCGACTTCGCGGTCTGCTGTGCGGTACCGGTCGACGCAAAGGGCATCACCATCGTCGCACGGCCGGCCGGTCGGCCCGGCGAGAAGGTCGAGCACGGTTCGCCGTTGTTCTCGCGACGCTACGGTCAGTCGACCGGCGTCGTGATCTTCGACCAGGTGTTCGTGCCCTGGGAACGGGTGTTCTATGCCGGCGAGTGGGAACACTCCGCATCCCTGACGCACAACTATGCGACGCACCATCGCCACAGCTGCATCGGCGCACGCGCGGGCTTCGGCGACCTGCTGATCGGGGCCGGCGCGCTGATGTGCGAGGCCAACGGCTTCGACCCCGGAGAGAAAGCCAGCCTGCGCGACCCGATGGTCGAGCTGATCAAGATCACCGAAGGATTCTTCGCCTGCGGCGTGGCGGCCAGCGTCTACGGCACCCGCGATGAATACAGCGGCAGCTTCATGCCCGAGCCGGTATTCGCCAACATCGGCAAGCTGTTGCTCGCCACGCAGATCTACGACATGCACCGACTCGCGCACGAGGTGTCCGGCGGACTGATCGTCGCCCTGCCCGGCCCCGACGAAGACCACAACCCGGCCACCGCGGCCACGCTCGCCGAGGTGCTGCGCGCCAACCCGGCCGTGCCTTACGACAAGCGCATCGAGGTGGCCCGCTTCGTCGAGGACCTGACCGCGTCGTACCAGGGCGGCTGGTACTCGGTGATCAGCCTGCACGGAGGCGGATCACCGGCCGCGATGAAGCAGGAGATCTGGCGCAACTATCCGGTCGGCAACAAGGTCGAGCTGGTCGAGCGGTTGCTGGACCGAGGCGTGCTGCACGACGAAACGCGCGCCATCACACGCAACCGCCAGCCCGGCCGATGCTGCGACACCGGCTGCACGCAACCAGGGCAGGCGGTGATGGTGCCGCTGCCCGTCTCGCCGACTTTGAAGGCAACAACATGAGCCAGCTCTTCACCGCGTGGCAACTCGACTCACTGAGACTCGCCAACCGCATCGTCATCGCGCCGATGTGCCAGTACTCGGCCACCGATGGCTCGGCGACCGACTGGCACCTCATACACCTCGGTCACCTCGCGCTGTCCGGCGCCGGGCTGCTGATCGTCGAGGCCACCGCGGTGTCGCCGGAGGGGCGCATCTCGCCACAAGACCTCGGTCTGTATTCGGATGCCAACGAAGCCGCGCTGGCCCGCGTGCTCGCCGCCGTGCGGACCCACTCGCCGATCGCGGTCGCGATGCAGATCGCCCACGCCGGCCGCAAGGCGTCGAGCCGGGAACCATGGAATGGCGGCACGCAGATCCGCCCCGACGAACCACGAGGCTGGCAAACCGTGTCGTCCTCGACCCTGCCTCACTCGGCGTCGGAAGTTCCGCCGCTGGCGCTCGATCGCGCCGGGCTCGCGAAGGTGCGCGATGACTTCGTCGAGACCACCCGCCGTGCCGCCCGCCTCGGTCTCGACGGCATCGAGGTCCATGCGGCCCACGGCTACCTGCTGCACCAGTTCCTGTCGCCGCTGGCCAACCAACGCCATGACGAGTACGGCGGCAGCCTCGAGAACCGGATGCGCTTTCCGCTGGAAGTGTTCGACGCGGTGCGCTCCGAATTCCCTGCTGACAAGCCCGTGTGGGTGCGCATCTCGGCCACCGACTGGGTGGAGGGCGGCTGGGATCTCGACAGCTCGGTGGCGTTGTCTCAGGCACTGAAGGCGCGCGGCTGCGCGGCCATCCACGTGTCCACCGGCGGGGTGTCACCCGCTCAAGCCATCCCGCTGAGCCCCGGATACCAGTTGCTGCATGCGCAACGCATCAAGGCCGACGTGGGCCTGCCGACCATCGCCGTCGGCCTGATCACCGAGGCGGAACAAGCAGAGAACATCGTTGCTGACGGCAAAGCCGATGCCGTCGCGCTGGCTCGCGCGATGCTGTACGACCCACGCTGGCCCTGGCACGCAGCAGCAAAGCTTGGCGCCAAGGTCAGCGCGCCGAAGCAATACTGGCGATCGCAGCCACGCGAGTTCAGCAACCTTTTCGAGGCGGCGAATTTCGGGCAGCGTTAGCTGCACTGCCGCTCAGGCAAGCCAATTGCGTGGGGTCAACGCTCCAGCCACGCCTTGCGGAACGTTTCGGTCAGCGGTTGCATCAGGTAACCGAAAAAAGTGCGTTCCCCTGTGCGAATGAAGATGTCGCACTGCATGCCGGCCTGGACTTTGTTGTGTTCACCCAGGCGCGACAACTCTGCAACGGGCACATCCAGCTTGACGATGAAATAAGGCTGTTCGGTTCGGGGGTCAATCATCGCGTCAGCCGACACGTACGTCACATGACCGTTCAACTCGGGTGAGGTCCTCGAATTGAAGGCGTTCAACTTGATTCCCGTGGCCTGCCCGATCATGACGCGATCGATGTCGTGCGTTGAAATCTTGGCTTCGACGACCAGCTTGTCAGCACTGGGAACCAATTCGAGAACCACTTCTCCGGGGCCGATGGAACCGCCTGGTGTGTGGATTTTCAGATCAGTGACGGTACCGTCGACCAGAGCTTTCAGTTCGGTCAGCTCAAGCGTGCGCTTGGTCGCGCTTTCGCGTTCGATCAATTCGAAATTCTCGGCTTGCACCTTCTTCATCTCGGCCGCGACATCTTCCTGAAACGCCTTGCGAACCTGAAATTTCTTCAACTCCTTCTCGCTGATCGCGGTGTGGGTTCCGGAGGCTTTCGAAGCCAGTTCATCGCGCTCACCGACGAGTCTCGCAATGTCACGCTCGGTGGCGCGCAATCGGGTTTTTTCAACCATGCCGACCTTGTCCAGGTCATTCAGTCCGTCGAGGTCACGACGCAGGCTTTGCACCTGTTCTTCCTTCGATCGCTGCTGCGATTCGAATCCACTGATCTCGGAGCGCAGGGCGCCGATTTGCTGATCCAAGATACCCAACTCGCCTAAACGCGAACTGCGGCGCGCCGAGAAAATGGACTGTTGCGCCCGCACGATTTGCGCCACTTGGTCGTTGGATGCGCGCGCCATCAGTTCTTGGGGAAAGACGATCGAGGGCTTGTCATCCTGCTCGGCTTGCAACCGAGCCAGGGATGCCAATGCCACGTCGCGCCCGCCGGTCACAACGCCATGGGCCGCACCCGCCCTCGTTTCATCCAGCCGGACCAGCACATCACCGGCTTTCACCGTACTGCCGTCGTGCACGAGGATTTCCTTGACGATGCCCCCTTCGCTGTGCTGAATCCGCTTGCGACTGGAGTCGACCTTCAGCACGCCAGAGCCGACCACCGCAGATGACAACGGTGCCAGCGCCGACCACGCGACGCCAACGCCTACGGTGCACAGCAGCAGCGCAAGGCCGATTCGGGTCCAGCGTCGGGTTTCACGTTCGGCATGTTCCTCGCCGACCACCATGGCCGCGATGGCACGGTCACGCAGGGTGACGACTGCTTCAGCCATGCGACACCTCCGGTACGTCTTGCAGCGTGGCGGATCCAGTTGGCGACGGTGCGTCCTGCAACGCGCCGTCGGGCGCGGCGACAACGCGACGCGTGATCAATGGCATCAATTCCGACGTCGGACCGAATTTGGCGATCTGACCACTCATCATCACCATCAGTTGGTCCGTTCCCCCAAGCAACGCCGGTCGGTGCGCGATGACGATCACAGTGCGCTGGCGCCGACGCAGTTCCTCGATCGCCTGGCGAACCGCAGATTCGCCTTCAGCGTCCAGGTTGGAGGTGGGTTCGTCGAGCACGATCAATGCCGGGCTCCCGTAGAAGGCGCGCGCCAGACCAATCCGCTGGCGCTGCCCACCCGATATATTGGCGCCGGCCGGTCCTATGACGGTGTCGTAACCATCGGGCAGTCCCAAGATCATCTGATGCGCGCCGGCCAGTTGTGCCGCTTCGACGGCTTGCTGCGAATCAACCTCGCCAAAGCGCGCGATGTTGACCGCGACCGTACCGGGGAACAGCTCGATGTCTTGCGGCAAATAACCAATGTTCGGCCCCAGGTTCTCGCGGTTCCAGTCGGATACGTTGGCGCCATCAAGCCGCACCACCCCATTGATCGGCCGCCACACACCGACCGCCAATCGAGCCAGCGTCGACTTGCCCGCCGCGCTCGGCCCGGTGATACCCAGACAGGTACCGGCAGTCACCTCGAACTTCAGGTTTTGAACCGTCAGCTTGCGCACGTCGGGCGGGCCGGCCGAGACCGTCTCGAACGAAAGCGCGCCGGTGGGAACGGGCAACGGCATCTGAACCGCCTCGTCACCTTGCGTGCCTATTTCCTTGACCAAGCGGCGATACGACTCACGGGCCGACAGGAAGCCGCGCCAGCCGCCAATAGCCGATTCAAGGGGAGCCAGGCCACGGCCCATCACGATCGATGCAGCGATCATCACGCCAGCGGTCGACTGCTGCTGAATCACCAGCAACGCGCCGACACCCAGGATCGCGATCTGCAAGAACAAGCGCAGTGCCTTGGCAACCGCAGCGACGTTGGCCGCCTTGTCGCTCGCGACACCCTGCAAGCCGATGCCGAAGTCATGCCGCTGACGCCATACGCGTGTCAGGCCGGGAAGCATGCCCATCGCTCGAATCACTTCAGCATTGCGCGCCGAGGTTTCGGCAAAACGAGCGCCGGCAGCCAGTTCCTTGCCCGCCTCGGCCAGCGGGCCACGCGTCGACCGCTCATTCCAGACACCGAGGACAAACAACGTCAACCCACCCAGCAAAGCCACATGACCTAACCACGGATGCAACACGTAGACGAGTGCGATGTAAGCGGGCATCCACGGTGCATCGAGAAGACTGAGCATGGTGGCGCCCGTGACAAAGCCACGAACCGCATCGAGGTCACGCAGTGTTTGTCCCGTGCGACCGGCGGACAACGTCTTTGCGAAAACCAGCCCCGACAACTGTGCATCGAAGCACGCCCCCAGCCTGACCAGCAATCGCGAGCGAACCACCTCGAGACCTGCCAATGTCAGCAAGCATCCGGCCGCAAGCAGGGTCAGATACAACAGTGTGGCTTCGCTGCGCGACGCAAGAACGCGGTCATACACCTGAAGCATGTAGACCGACGAAATCAGCGCCAGCAGGTTGATGAAGAAGCTGAAGAATGCGACCGATCTCAACGTGCCACGCACGGTGTGCATGGCGCGCCCCATGGGGGTATCAACGCTCGCGTTGTGTCCGAAGATCATCATGAGCCAGTCGCAATGTTGATCCGAAGGATTCAGTCGGATCGCTGAACCCGGCTCGCCGCCGCAGAGGTCAATGCACTTGGGCTTTACGCCGACGTGAAGCTACTCCACAGGCAATCCCGGCGATACCCAACAAGGCCGAACCACTGGGCTCTGGAACTGCGTTTTCGGTGCTGCCAAGCAGCCGGAATGCGACCGGAAACGTGTCGCTGGTGCCGAAGTCACGATTGTCAATACCTTGCCAGTACCACTCAAAGGCGCCGTCGTTGAAGATCCCGAGCGTACCTCCAACCCCGGTCAGCAACTCGTCGGCGATGTCCAGCGTGTACTTTTGAAGATCACCATCAGTCGCGACCGACAAGCTGCCAGACTTCACGACACCATCGACGGTGACCTCGAAGTTGTCTGGCGCAGTACCGTTCGAATCATCGTTAAGGCGATAGCCCCACCAAACGATCAAATCGAGCGTTGAATTCGATTTAATACCGGTGAAGCCTTGGGTGTAAGCGGGCGGAGTGCTGCCATCAGACTGGACGCCGTTGATGCCACCTTTGTACGGATCAAGTCCCGCGAGTTGAACCGGGGCGGCCATCGCTCCAGTTACACAGACCATCAATGCAGAGACCACCAGCCGGCGAACAGTTGAATTCATGCCGTTTCCCTTGAAAGTATTTTTTTAGCGTCTGTGCTCGGCTCAGCACCGAAGCACCGTCTCAGTGTGAAAGATGCGGGCCTGCATGTCACCCCTCAATCCAATGGAGTTACACGTGCAGTGGATCGTTCGGTACGCCAATTACCGAGGCCGCGAAGCTGAACTCAACCCAGTCGACCAGGAAATCGCTGCCATGAGCAACACCTGACGTGTCGGTCGTAATCCCAGCGCCGAAACTGCCGTGACCACTGCCCAAACCTCCAAAGACGAAGTTTGAACCGTCGTAGGCGCCCGCCATCAATTCGACAGCGACGAAGGCATGTGCAGCGCTCAAGGCAACCGTCTGACTGCCACCGCTCGAGTTGGCCTCGAAGGTCGTTTCGCCTACCACGTGGCCCGTGCTGTCAACCAGCCGTAAACGACCGCTCTCTGCCAACAGACCGCCGTCATCGTTGACGAAGAAATTGGAAAGTTTCACGGTGATCGACGAAGCAGCGTTTTTCAGATCAAAACGCAACGCTTCGTGTCCGTCAATCATCTGTTTGACGGGATCCGTTGGTGCCGACTGGCCACTCACGCCCAGATCGCCACTCAAGATATCCCCCCCGGAGAGAACCTGTGGGTTGACACCGTCGAATTTCGCTGCGGTCCAGGTCTGCGACGACGAGCCATCGTTGTAGCTGCCGGTGTGTGTCACCGCGACTTCGGGATTCGTCCAGGCCGCTTTCCACTGACCTCCGGTCCCCGACTGCCGCAGCGGAGCATCCCCGATGCGCAATGTCGTCAGCTGCCCCGCATCGATGTTGACGGTCTGCGTACCAGCGTTGGCAAACGTACCGTCTTCGTCGGTCAATGAAACCGCGATGTGAGCGCTGCCCGAGCCGGCGTAGGTATGCGTCACGCCACCACCGTGCGTGTAGGTGTCTGAACCACCATCGCCCCAATTGACTGTGTAGGTAGCGACCGTATCCTGACCTGGGTCGGTGATGCTGCCGAGGTTCAACGTATAGGCCTGACCCGCTGTGGCCGAGCCCGTGCCACCGAGCGCGATGGTCGGCGCCACGTTGGCGACGTTGACCACGAAGCTGTCGCTGGCGCTCTCGCCGCTGACGTCGGTCACGCTGACCGCAACCGTGCTGCTTGCGGCCCCGTCGGCGTACACGTGGCTCAGGTCGATGCTCTTGGTCAGCGTGCTGCCGTTGACGACGCTGCTGCCGTCTCCGTAGTCGATGCTGTAGCTCCAGCCCGCGGCTCCGTTGTCCACGCCGTCGCTGAAGGTGAGGCTGCGGCTGAAGCTGCTGCCTTCGTTGACGCTGGCATCAACCCCGGCTTCGATCGCCACGGTCTGCGCCGCCGCGCCCACGACCACGCCCAGCGTGCCGGCGTTGGCGAAGGTACCGTCCTCGTCGACCAGCGCCACCGCGATGCTCAGGTTGCCGGTGCTGGCGTAGGTGTGGGTGATATTGCCCGCCGCGCTCACGCTCTGCACCGCGCTGCCGTCTCCCCAGTTGATCTGGTAGCTGCTCACGGTGTCGAGTCCCGGGTCGGTCACCGTGCCCAGGTTCAGCGTGTAGGTCTGCCCCACTTGCGTGCTGGCCGCTCCGCCCAGCGCAATGCTCGGCGCCACGTTGTTGACGTTGACCACCTGGGTCTTCGTGGTGATGCCGGCGTCTCCATCGTCGGCGCTGACGCTGATGGTGCGCGGCGTCGTGTTGGTCGCCCCGTCCTGGTCGTCCGCATAGGTGTGCACCACGTTGCCGCCGAGTGCTGCGAGCTGCGCCGCCGTCAGCGTCTGCGCCGCGCTGCCGTCTCCCCAGTTGATGCTGTAGCTCAGCGGGTCGGCCGCTCCGGCCGCGTCGCTGCCCACGATGTTCAGCGTGTACACCGCTCCTTCGTTGCTCGCCCCGTTGCCGCTCAGCACCACCACCGGTGCCACGTTGCTCACGTTGATCAGCTTGCTTCCCAGCTGGAATGTGCCGTCTTCGTCGGTGGCGCTGACCACGATGGTCGGCGTGGACAAGCCGTCTGCAAAGGTGTGGGTGAAGCTGCCCGCTGCCGCCGTCCATTGCGCAGCCGTGAAGTTATCGGTTGCGCTGCCGTCTCCCCAGTTGATGCTGTAGCCGCTTCGGGTGTCCGCCCCAGGGTCGCTCACCGCACCGACCGTCAGCGTGTACACGCTGCCTTCGGCCGCCGCATCGGCTCCGCTCACCGCCGCTGTCGGCGCCACGTTGGCGACGTTGACCACGAAGCTGTCGCTGGCGCTCTCGCCGCTGACGTCGGTCACGCTGACCGCAACCGTGCTGCTTGCGGCCCCGTCGGCGTACACGTGGCTCAGGTCGATGCTCTTGGTCAGCGTGCTGCCGTTGACGACGCTGCTGCCGTCTCCGTAGTCGATGCTGTAGCTCCAGCCCGCGGCTCCGTTGTCCACGCCGTCGCTGAAGGTGAGGCTGCGGCTGAAGCTGCTGCCTTCGTTGACGCTGGCATCAACCCCGGCTTCGATCGCCACGGTCTGCGCCGCCGCGCCCACGACCACGCCCAGCGTGCCGGCGTTGGCGAAGGTACCGTCCTCGTCGACCAGCGCCACCGCGATGCTCAGGTTGCCGGTGCTGGCGTAGGTGTGGGTGATATTGCCCGCCGCGCTCACGCTCTGCACCGCGCTGCCGTCTCCCCAGTTGATCTGGTAGCTGCTCACGGTGTCGAGTCCCGGGTCGGTCACCGTGCCCAGGTTCAGCGTGTAGGTCTGCCCCACTTGCGTGCTGGCCGCTCCGCCCAGCGCAATGCTCGGCGCCACGTTGTTGACGTTGACCACCTGGGTCTTCGTGGTGATGCCGGCGTCTCCATCGTCGGCGCTGACGCTGATGGTGCGCGGCGTCGTGTTGGTCGCCCCGTCCTGGTCGTCCGCATAGGTGTGCACCACGTTGCCGCCGAGTGCTGCGAGCTGCGCCGCCGTCAGCGTCTGCGCCGCGCTGCCGTCTCCCCAGTTGATGCTGTAGCTCAGCGGGTCGGCCGCTCCGGCCGCGTCGCTGCCCACGATGTTCAGCGTGTACACCGCTCCTTCGTTGCTCGCCCCGTTGCCGCTCAGCACCACCACCGGTGCCACGTTGCTCACGTTGATCAGCTTGCTTCCCAGCTGGAATGTGCCGTCTTCGTCGGTGGCGCTGACCACGATGGTCGGCGTGGACAAGCCGTCTGCAAAGGTGTGGGTGAAGCTGCCCGCTGCCGCCGTCCATTGCGCAGCCGTGAAGTTATCGGTTGCGCTGCCGTCTCCCCAGTTGATGCTGTAGCCGCTTCGGGTGTCCGCCCCAGGGTCGCTCACCGCACCGACCGTCAGCGTGTACACGCTGCCTTCGGCCGCCGCATCGGCTCCGCTCACCGCCGCTGTCGGCGCCACGTTGGCGACGAAAACGGTGCTGGTTCCGGCGTTGAGGAAGGTGCCGTCTTCGTCGATGACATCGACACCGATCGTGCGAGTGACATCGCCATCGGCATAGAGATGTGTCAACTGTCGATTGACGGGCAGATCGGCGGCCAGCACCGTCTGCGTAGCACCGTCACCCCACCGGATGGTGTACTGCGAAATGGTGTCCGTTCCGGGATCGGACGGGTTCAGCGTCAGCACATAAGTACTGCCTTCACTGACCGACCCGGCCCCACCCAGAGTCACCACAGGCGCCACGTTGCTGACGTTGACCAGGAAGCTGTCGCTGCCCTTCTGGATGATGACGCCGTTGTCGTCATTGACGGTGACGGTGGTGGTGAAAGGCCCACCGTTGTCGGCGTAGGCATGGCTGATATTGAAGCTGGTGGCGCCTGCTGCGATCGAACCCGTGCTGGTTTGACCGTCACCCCACACAGCGGTGTAAACACGGCCGGCTGGCCCCTGATCGGTCGGGTCGGTAAAAGAAATGGTCTTCGAGAAAGTCGTGCCTTCGTTGACGACCAGATCGGCGCCCGCGTCGACGGTGATGACCTCGGCCGGCGCAGCGACGTTGATCGTCTTGCTCCCGGCGTTCGCATAGGTACCGTCTTCGTCACGCAGTCCCACCGAGATGACGCTGGGCCCCACTGCGGTGAACGTGTGGGTCAGGATGCCGTTGGCAGGAAGCGTCGCGGCGGTGTAAACCTCTGGGGCGGAGCCGTCGCCCCAGTTGACGGTGTACTGGTTGACCGTGTCGGTTCCAGGGTCAGACGGGTTGCCAAGATCGAGCGTGTAGGTGAGTCCCTGCACGACGGTCGCGTCTCCGACCAACGCGATGGTCGGTGCGACGTTGCCCACGACGATGCTGAAATTCTTGCTCTCGACGCTGTTGGCCTGGCCCTGCTGATCGTCGGCCGTCACCAGAACGGCGTAGGTTCCGTTGTCGGCGTAGATGTGCTGGATCTGCGGAGTTGACGAGCTGCTGGTGAAGACTGAATTGGCGGTTCCGTCGCCCCAGTTCACGGTGATCTGATGACCCTCGGGGTCCGGGTCGGCAACCACCAGGGATCGACTGAACAGGCTGCCTTCGGTCCCGGTGGCATCGGTCAGCGCACCGAGTCGCGGACCGTCGTTGACGTTGGACAGAACGATGTTGGTGAACACCGAGGTCGTCGCGAACGCAATGCCGTCCGAGCCGGTCCAGCGGAACTGGTCGGCACCGAAATAGTCGGGGCGGCCTTGATAGGTCAATACGCCGGCCTGCAGGTAAGCCAGGCTGATTTCCTGGTTCGCGGTGACGGCGAAACCGTTCAGTTTCAGCAGTCCTTCGGCAGGCAGGGTAATGATCTTGATGGCCTGAAGCGACTGGCCTTCGGGATCGACGAAGCCTCCCTCGAACAGCGTGTTCTTCAACACGATGACCGCTTCCTCCTGGCCTGAAACGCTGATGTTCGAGAGGTTTGGCGCGGTGTTGCTGAAGCGCTGGGTGCGGATTTCATAGGTGTCGTTGCCACCATCGGGAATGCCGTCTCCGTTGCCGTCACCCGAGGCGATGTAGCCGGTGTAGGCCACCACGAAACCACCGTCCGCCATGCTGGTGATGCTCGGCTGGTACTGGGTGGAGTAGCCGTAGGTATCGACACGGGTTTCACCGTCGATCTGCTGGCCGGCGCCGTTGTATTGCTGCACGAACACGTCGCCGTTGGCGCCATCGCTCCAGCTGACCACCCAGCCTCCGTTTTCCAGCGCGGTCACATCCGGTTGGTATTGCGTGCTGTTGATATTGGTGTTGACGCGGAACTCCGCGCCCACCTTGACCCCCGATGCATCGAAGCGCTGGCTGTAGATGCCAGTGGACGACAAGTCTTGCCCCTCCGACTGCCAGACCGCGACGAATCCGCCGTCTTTCAGAGCCGCCACTTCGGGTGCATTCTGGGTGCTGGAGATGTACGAATTGATGTGCAGGACACCGCCGGCCGCAGTGCCGTCCGCGGCGAATCGCTGGCCATAGATACCAGTTCCGTTGCCTTCCTTGCTGTCATCGGTCCAGAGGGTGATGAACCCGCCCCCCGACAGCCCGGCAATGGTCGGCTCGGACTGAACCACAGTACCTTCGCCCAGCGGATTCGCGCGTGTCTCGCCGCCCTGCGCCACGCCAGCCGCGTTGTAGCGCTGGAAGAAGATGTCTGCGTATTCGGTGAAGGCGGCGTTGTAGTAGTTGTAGTACCAGGCCACCGCGAACCCGCCATCGACCGTCGCCGCAATCGTCGGCTGGTACTGGCTCTGCGACGTGGTCGTGTTGACCAGGAACTCGGTGCCGTCGGTCGTGCCATCGGCCTTGTAGCGTTGGCCGTAGACGCCGTAGCCGCTGCCGTCCTGGCCGTTCGACGTCCAGACGGCAACGAAACCGCCGCCGTTCAGCCCGACGACGTGCGGATCGCTCTGGTCGCTGCTGGTGGTGGTGTTGACGCGAAACTGCGTGCCCGCGGCGTTGTCGTTCGCGTCGTACCGTTGACCATAGACGCCGTAGCTGCTGCCGTCGGCGCCGCCCTGATCGGTCCACACCACCACATAGCCGCCCGCAGACAGCCGGGCCACCGAGGGCTCCTGCTGATTGCCGGCAACGGTCGTGTTCACCACCTTCTCTTGACCGAAGCGCACCGCACCGTCGATTTCCGGTGTGACATTGATGACCACGTTGTGCGGGTCGCTCGCACCGCCATCGCCGTCGGTCACACGGATCGACACCGTGCGGCTGGCGATCGGGTTCGATACCGTGTTGGCGTAGGTCAGGTTCTCGATCACGTGCTCGACGGCATCGACGCTGGCATTCGCGTTGAACTGCACCGTCAACTTGTCTCCGTTGGCGCCATTGCTGACGATCGTGCCGATGACCGTACCGCCATAGCTGACGGCGTTGCCCGCGACACCGATCTGGTGCGCACCACCGCCCTGATTTCGAATGCCCAGCTGATCCTGGTTGTCGAGACCCTGCAGACCGAGCTGGTCCTGGGAGCCGTAGTCGGTCAGGTAGTTGATCTCGAGGATGCCTCCGTCGAAGTTGGCGGAGTCGGGATCGAGCAAGCCCACGCCGGAATCGATGATCTGCGGCACCAGATTGACGACGTTCTCGGCAAAGGTCACGCTTGTCGAGAGGTCCGTCAGCACCGGGTTGGCTTGTCGCGTGATCGTGGCCGGATTGCCGAATATCTGCTGATAGACGTTGTAGTTGCCACCGATGGCAGCGGTGTAGTCGTAGTCCTGCCACGACACGGCAAACGCCCCGTTGGCCAGCCCCACCACGCTCGGCCCAGAGGCGTTCGCGTTGTTGTCCAGTGTGTCGACCCGCAGTTCGCCATCGATGCGCGTACCGCTGGAGTCGAACTGCTGGGCGATGGTCTTGCCGTCGGAATTCCAGGTCACGACAAAG
>JARXKP010000332.1 GCA_030271615.1 Pseudomonadota bacterium | reverse complement strand
CCGCCCGCCGTCGCATCGACGGGGGACGGCGCCCGAGCCTTCACGGCCGCCTAGGCTCAACGAACCTTGCCGGCCTTCCACGCACTCAGCAGCGTGTCATAGGCAATGGTCTGGCCCTTCGGCTTCTCGTTGGCCAGCTTGGCCCACGGTGCGCCCTTGTCGCTCAGGTACTTGGCCGGATCGCCCTTCGGGTTCAGCTTCGGCGGGCAATGGGCCATGCCGGCGCGCTCGAGGCGTGCCATCACCTGATCCATCTCTTCGGCCAGATTGTCCATCGCGGCCTGAGGGGTCTTCTCGCCGGTCACGGCGACGGCCACGTTCTTCCACCACAGCTGCGCGAGCTTCGGATAGTCGGGGACGTTGGTGCCGGTCGGCGTCCAGGCCACGCGCGCCGGACTGCGATAGAACTCGATCAGACCCCCGTACTTGGCTGCGTTCTTGGTGAAGTAGTCGTGCCGGATGTCGCTGTCGCGGATGAAGGTCAGACCGACCACGCTCTTCTTCGCCGACACCGTCTTCGAGGTGATGAACTGCGCGTACAGCCACGCCGCAGCAGTCTTGTCGGCGTCATGGTCGGCGAAGAAGGTCCAGGACCCGACGTCCTGGTAACCGTTCTGCATGCCCTGCTTCCAGTACGGGCCGTTCGGGCCCGGCGCCATGCGCCACTTCGGCGTGCCGTCGGCGTTCACGACCGGCAGGCCCGGCTTGATCATGTCGGCGGTGAAGGCGGTGTACCAGAAGATCTGCTGCGCGATCTGGCCCTGCGCAGGCACCGGACCCGCCTCGCCGAAGGTCATGCCGGAGGCGTCCTTCGGTGCGTACTTCTTCATCCAGTCGACGTACTTGGTGAGCGCGTAGACGGCGGCCGGCGAGTTGGTGGCGCCCCCGCGCGAGACCGATGCGCCGACCGGCGTGCACTTGTCGGCCGCGACGCGGATGCCCCATTCGTCGACCGGCAGGCCGTTCGGGATGCCGATGTCGGCGGTGCCGGCCATCGACAGCCAGGCGTCGGTGAAGCGCCAGCCCAGCGACGGGTCCTTCTTGCCGTAGTCCATGTGGCCGTAGATCGGCTTGCCGTCGATGGTCTTGACGTCCTCGGTGAAGAACGCGGCGATGTCCTCGTAGGCGCTCCAGTTCAGCGGCACACCGAGGTCGTAGCCGTACTTCGCCTTGAATTTCTCCTTCAGGTCGGCGCGTGCGAACAGGTCGGCCCGGAACCAGTACAGGTTGGCGAACTGCTGGTCGGGCAGCTGGTAGAGCTTGCCGTCGGGCGCGGTGGTGAAGCTGGTGCCGATGAAGTCCTTCAGGTCCAGACCGGGGTTGGTGTACTCCTTGCCCTTGCCCGCCATGTAATCGGTCAGATTCATGATCTTGCCGTAGCGGTAATGCGTGCCGATCAGGTCGGAGTCCGAGATCCAGCCGTCGTAGATCGACTTGCCCGACTGCATCGAGGTCTGCAGCTTCTCGACCACGTCGCCTTCCTGGATGATGTCGTGCTTGACCTTGATGCCGGTGATCTCCTCGAAGGCCTTGGCGAGCGTCTTCGATTCGTACTCGTGGGTGGTGATGGTCTCGGACACGACCGAGATCTCCTTGATGCCCTTGGCCTGCAGCTTCTTCGCGGCGTCGATGAACCACTTCATCTCGGCCAGCTGCTGGTCCTTGTTCAGCGTGGACGGCTGGAATTCGCTGTCGACCCACTTCTTGGCTTCAGGCTCACCGGCACAGGCGCCATGGCCCAGTGTCAGTGCCATGGCGGCGAACGCGACGGCTTTCATGGTCAGTTTCATGTTTGTCTCCTCAGACGCTTCCCACGGTCACTCGCGACACGCCGGCAGGGAAGAAACCCGGGTGCCTTGTCAAGAAAACGGCCCCTCGTGGAGCCCGGAGGTCGAGGCCGGGGCCTCAGCCTTTTCGCATGATCAGAACGAGCAGCAGCATCGAGGCGACGAAGCTGAACCAGATCGACGGCTCGGCCTCCAGGCTGAACCAGACGATCATCTTTTCGCTCACCGCGACGAAAGCCAGGTTCACGTAGGCGGCGCTGAGCAGGCCGATGAACAGGCGATCGCCGCGGGTCGTCGCGATCGGCAGGAAGCCCTTGCGCGACAGCGTCGGCGAGCGCAGCTCCCACACCGTCATGGTGGCCAGCATCAGCACGATGCAGATGAAGAAAACAGCGACCGGGAGCGTCCAGGCCATCCAATCGAACATGGGTTTTTCCTTTCGTTGTCGGGGTGCTTCGCGCGGGGTGGTGGCTGTCCGCTCGGGCGCTCACACCCGACCCATCGCAAACCCCTTGGCGATGTAATGGCGCACGAACCAGATGACGATGGCTCCGGGGACGATGGTCAACACGCCTGCAGCTGCCAGCACGCCCCAGTCCATGCCCGAGGCGCTGACGGTGCGCGTCATCACCGCGACGATCGGCTTGGCATTGACGCTGGTCAGCGTGCGCGCCATCAGCAACTCGACCCAGCTGAACATGAAGCAGAAGAACGCCGCCACGCCGACACCGGCCTTGATCAGCGGGATGTAGATCGTCAGAAAGAAGCGCGGGAACGAGTAGCCGTCGATGTAGGCCGTCTCGTCGATCTCGCGCGGGATGCCGCTCATGAAGCCTTCCAGGATCCACACCGCCAGCGGCACGTTGAACAGCAGGTGCGCGAGCGCCACCGCGATGTGCGTGTCCATCAGTCCGAGCGTCGTGTACAGCTGGAAGAACGGCAGCAGGAAGACGGCCGGCGGCGTCATGCGGTTGGTCAGCAGCCAGAAGAACACATGCTTGTCGCCGAGAAAGCTGTAGCGCGAGAACGCGTACGCCGCCGGCAGCGCGACCAGCAGCGAGATCACCGTGTTGATGGCAACGTAGATCAACGAATTGATGTAGCCCGAATACCAGCTGACGTCGGTGAAGATCGTGCGGTAGTGATCGATCGTGAAGTGCTGCGGAAACAGGCTGAAGGTCGACAGGATCTCCTCGTTCGTCTTGAACGACATGTTGACCATCCAGTACACCGGCAGGATGGCGAACACGAGGTACAGCGCCAGGAACAGCGCCAGGAACAGCGTGCGCTTCTTGAAGCGGGGCTCATCCATGGTCGGCTCCGGTGTTGTCCTGGGTGCCCACGCGCTGCATCCAGTTGTAGAGCACGAAGCACAGCAGCAGGATGATCAGGAAGTAGATCAGCGAGAACGCCGCCGCCGGTCCGAGGTCGAACTGGCCGACTGCCTTCTGCGTCAGGTACTGGCTGAGGAAGGTGGTGGAGTTTCCCGGCCCGCCGCCGGTCAGCACGAAGGGCTCGGTGTAGATCATGAAGCTGTCCATGAAGCGCAGCAACACACCGATCATCAGCACGCCCCGGAGCTTGGGCAGCTGGATATAGCGGAACACCGCCCACTTGCTGGCGCCATCGATGCGCGCCGCCTGGTAGTAGGCGTCGGGGATCGCCCTCAGGCCGGCGAAGCACAGCAGCGCGACCAGCGGCGTCCAGTGCCACACGTCCATC
>JARXKP010000331.1 GCA_030271615.1 Pseudomonadota bacterium | reverse complement strand
GGAAGTAGAGCGCCCGCAGGCCCAGGATCGCGAACGCGTTGCTGGTGAAGACCAGGAACGGCTCCTGCGTGACGGCGAAGATGGCCGGGATCGAGTCCACCGCGAAGATGACGTCACTGATCTCGACGAGCAGCAGCACCGTGGCGGCGCCTGCGGAATTGCCGAACTTGGTGGTCGTGGCTTCGATGCCGCTGGAACCCGAAACGGTCGTGGCAGAGAAGTAATACAGGCTCGAAGCGACATCGAGCGAGCTCAGCGTCAGCGGCTGGAGGATCGTGTTGCCGAGGGAGAAGCCAGCAATAACCGTCGCGCCCGTGGCCGAAAGACCCATTCCTGGGTTTTGGGCAACCAAAGCGGTGACGCCATTGGCGGCTACAACTGCGTTGCGGACCGTGCCGTTCGACACCAGGGCGGGTGTCGTGCTAGAGGTCAGCAGCAGACGCGCGACGCCAGTGGTAGAACTAGAAAGCGAGTCACCGGCCGTCACCGTCCAACGGATGTCGGAGGCGGACTGACCGCTCATCCAGGTGCTGAACGCCGAGTCAGCGAAGCTGGCGGTGTTGGTCTTGTCGAGGGTGAGACCGGCTTCAGGGGTCTTGTTGCCAATGGCAGCCACACCACCGTTGTCGAGCGCCGACGTCGTGATGCTGGAAGGCAGGAACGAATTCAGCGTGATGCCGAGGTCGCGAACGTAATAAGCGTTCGTGACGGTGTTGTAGGCCAGCAAGGCCAGCGACGAGCCGGTCGAGGTGGCCGCATTGGTAAACGCAGCTTGCGACGAACCGGTGGCGACCAGCGCCACTGCCGCAGCGATCATCTTGAGGTTGAGTTTCATGTAGCTATCTCTCCTGGGTTGTGATTGAAAAATTGGATTCAGGGAACCGGCTTGCTGCACCTTCCGAACATCCGCAACCCGTGGGTCGCATCGCACCGAAACCGCAGCATTCAAACCCCCGTCGGCTGGGATCGTGAGTTGAACTTTGCCGACTGACTTCACTCTAGAGACCGACCATGTCGCCTTGGTGTTCTCTTCGTCGTGCGGCTTGGCTATTTCGGCCTAGCCACCGACGGGATTCACTCAAGTTCGAACACACCGGCCTGTCCATTCGGGAGCTTAGGAGGCGCGCATGACATCAAGCCGATGGCGCAGCGCTGTCGCCTAGTCCGGACGGACTAGACCTTGCGGATTCACGCGTGATGCGCGACCGGCGTGTCCCACGCCCGATCGAGCAGGGCCTCGAACTCGCGCGTGAAGGCGGCATGGCCCATCAGCGGGCTGGCGCGCAAGGCATCGCGCGCTGCGGCCCGCCAGCTGGCGAGCGCGTCTACGCCCGATGCGAGCGTGGCTGCCCGCGCGGCAAACTCGGCATCGCTGTCGGCCACGCAGTCGTTGCGATCGATCGCGCCGAGCAACGAGGCCCCCATGCGCGAGGTGTGCGTGCGCCCACGGCGGCTGATCACCGGCACGCCCATCCAAAGCGCCTCGCAGGTGGTGGTGGCGCCGTTGTAGGGGTAGGTGTCGAGCCCGATGTCGATCTCGTTGTAGAGCGCGAGGTGGCCCTGGTCGTCGGCCGCGCGCGCATGCATCGACAGGCGCTCGGCAGCAATGCCTCTCTCGGCCAGGGCACGCTCGATGTCGAGGCGAATCGACGCCTGCGCCAGGGTGGCGGCCTTCAGCAGCAGCCGCGAGCCCGCCACGGCGTGCATCGCGGCCGCCCACAGGTCCAGCGTGTGGTCCGAGATCTTGGCAGCGTTGTTGAATGAACCGAAGGTGATGAAGCCGTTGCGCTGCGACGGCGGCAACGCGAGGGCAGGCGCATCGTCGGGTCGATAGCAGAACATCGTGTGGGGCAGGCGCAGCGGCACCTCCGACGCCGACTCGGGCATGTCGCCCGGGTCGATGACGCCATCGGTGACACGGAAGTCGATGCCGGGCACGCCCGTGACGGTGGGGTAGCCCAGGTAGGCGATCTGCAACGGTGCGGGTGCCATCGCGAACATCAGGATGCGGGACTGCGCGGTCGGGCCAGCCAGGTCGATGAGGATGTCGATGCCGTCGTCGGCGATGCGCTTGGCCAGTCCTTCGTCGGTCAGGTGAGCGCACTCCACGAAACGGTGCCCGCAGGACTTCAGTCGTTCGGTGACGTGGTCGCTGCGCGCGTTGTTGTGATAGCAGACCACCTCGAAGCGGCTCTTGTCGTGATGCTCGAGCAGCGGGCTGATGAAGAACGACACCGAGTGGCGGAGAAAGTCTCCGGACACGTAGCCCACACGCAGCCGCTCGCCCGGCGCACGAATTCGCCTGGGCGGGCGCGCGGTCGGCCGCGGCACCAGGGCGCCGAATTCAGCGTGGGCCGCCAGGATGGTTGCCGGGTCTTCGTGCAGGTAATTCAGCCCGAGCAGCAGGACGGGATACAGCGCAGGGTTGCGCCCCGAGTCGTCGAGCGCCTGACGGCAGCGCCTCAGCCCCTCGTCCAGGCGACGGAGTTGAATGAGCGCACTGCCCGCCTCCATGGCGGTAAGGGGATTGGGCGCCAGGGCCAATGCCCGGTCTGTCCATTGCAGCGCGCTGTCGGCTTCGCCCATGCGCAGCAGGACGCCCGCCAGAACGCGCATCACGTCGGCGTCCCGCCCGTTCAGGGCGAGCCACTTCTCGAACATTTCACGGGCCAGCTCGAAGCCGCCCAGCGCCATCAGGCATTTGCCCAGAGCGACGCAAGCGGCCGCGTCGGACGGCCGGATCGTCAAGGCCTGGTTGAAGGCTCGCGCTGCATCGTCGTGCCTCCCGACCCGCTCGAGCAAGGTGCCGAAATTGCGATGCAGCTCGGGATCTTTCGGGTCGAGGGACACCGCGAGTCGCATGCCCTCGATGACTTCCTCGGTCGGGATGTCGTTCGTCAGTGACGAGCTGTTGCGAGCAGCCCGCAGCCCCCTGGCCGCGGCGAGGTTGGAGTGAGCCACCGCCAGCCCGGGGTTCAGCCGCAAGGCCTGCTCGTAGCAGGCGATGGCCTCGTCGAGGTGGCCCTTGGCCTTCAGGACGATGCCCAGGCTGACATGCGGATCCGCGAATCCCGGCTGAAGCTCGATGGCTCGCCGATAGGCATTCTCGGCAGCATCGAGATCGTTGACAGCCTTCAGCGCCCGCCCCAGGGCAAATTGATATCGCGGTTCATCGGGTCGGTCGATGACAGCAGTGCGCGCCAGGCGAACGGCGACCTCGCCCTGGCCCTGCATGAGGGCGGAAATGCCCAGCAGATAGTGCCCCTCGGCGCGTACATCGGGCTCGCTGATCGCTGAATTCAGCAGCGCTTCTGCCGCGGAATATCGGCCTGCGGCCAGACATTGCTGTGCTTCGTCCAGACGCGCCATGAGGCTCGTTCTCTGAGCCTGTGCCCGGCGTGTCGCCGCTCCAGGCGAGGGCCCGACAGACGGCTTCGACTTGGTCATGCGCAGAAGGGAAAACTAGAACTCGAGCACGCCGCTCGCATGCACCCTGGCCGCACCCTTGTGCGTCTGGCC
>JARXKP010000330.1 GCA_030271615.1 Pseudomonadota bacterium | reverse complement strand
TCGACTCCTTCGGCCAGGTGCTGATCAGGTAGTAGTTGATCGCCGGGCGACACGACGAGCAGCCGTTCGGCGTGCGCCAGCCCAGCGCCTTGTAGACGCCGTCGACGGTCAGCAGCTTGTCGTTGCGGATCGCGTCACGCGCTTCCTGGTGACTGGCATCGGTGCATCCGCACATCGCCTTCTTGGTCGGCGCCTTCGAGTAGTCGCCGCCCGCCGTGAACATCAGCAACTGCTCGACCAGCCCGGTGCACGAACCGCAGCTCGCACTCGCCTTGGTCTGCTTGCGCACCTCGTCGAGGGTGAACAGGCCCTTCTCCTTGATCGCCTTGCAGATCGTGCCTTTGGTGACGCCGTTGCAGCCGCACACCTCGTCGGCATCGGCCATCGCCGCCGCCTTGCTGTGGCCCTGGTGCCCGACGTCGCCGATGTTGGATTCGCCGAACATCAGCTTGTCGCGGATGTCGGAAATCTTGCGACCTTCGCGCAGCAGCTTGAAGTACCACGAGCCGTCGACCGTATCGCCGTACAGACAGGCGCCGATCAGCTTGTCGCCCTGGATCACCAGCTTCTTGTAGACGCCGGCGTAAGGGTCCGACATCACGATCTCTTCGCAATCAGCGCCACCGGTGAAATTGCCGGCCGAGAACAGATCGATGCCGGTCACCTTCAGCTTGGTCGAGGTCTGCGAGCCCATGTAGCGACCGATGCCGAACTGCGCCAGGTGCGTTGAGCAGACCTTGCCCTGCTCGAACAACGGCGCGACCAGCCCGTACACCGTGCCGCGGTGCGCCGCGCATTCGCCCACCGCATAGACGCGTGGGTCGGTGATGGTCTGCATGGTGTCGTTGACGACCAGGCCGCTGCGGTTGTTGTCACCGCAGTAGAGGCCGATCTTGATCGCCAGTTCGGTGCTGGGGCGGATGCCGGCGGCCATCACGACCAGATCGGCCGGTATCTCGCGACCGTCCTTGAACTGGACCGCCATCACGCGGCCAGCCTTGCCACTGTCCTTGTCGCCGATCAGCGCCTGCGTCTGCGCGCCGATCAGGAATTTCAGGCCGCGATCCTCCAGCGACTTCTGCAGCAGCTTGCCCGCCACGTCGTCGAGCTGGCGCTCCATCAGCCACGGCATGATGTGCACGACGCTCACCTGCATGCCGCGCAGCATCAGCCCGTTGGCGGCTTCGAGCCCGAGCAGCCCGCCGCCGATGACGACTGCGTGCTGATACTTGGTCGCCGCATCGATCATCGCGTTGGTGTCGGCGATGTCGCGGTAACCGATGACACCTTCGAGTTCCTTGCCCGGCACCGGCAGGATGAACGGGATGGAGCCGGTGGCGATCAGCAGGCGGTCGTACTCGGCTTCGATCTCGCTGCCGTCGGCGCCCACCGCACGCACGATGCGCTGCTTGCGGTTGATGTCGACGACCTTCCTGCCGGTGTGCAGCGTGATGCCGTTGTCGGCATACCAGGTCAGCGGGTTCAGCACGATCTCGTCGAGCGTCTGCTCGCCGGCCAGCACCGGCGAGAGCAGGATGCGGTTGTAGTTCGGGTGCGGCTCGGCGCCGAACACCGTGATGTCGTAGAGGTCAGGCGCGATCTTCAGCAGCTCTTCCAGGGTGCGCACGCCGGCCATGCCGTTGCCCACCATCACCAGTTTCATCTTCTTCATCGCTTACGCCTCCAGGCGGGTCGTCCCGCAGTCAGTCGGAAAAATGGAACGCTCGAACGCACGAAACACCTCGGTGACAATCGTCCGATGAGCTTCGACGTCGAGATCGGACACACCAGCCAACGCGGTCCCCGCGACATCAACGAAGACTTTGTCGGCACCCAGCGCGCCGCGCCGCACGAGGCTGCGCGCGGGTTGATCGCCGCGATCGCCGACGGCGTGTCGAGCGGTGGCCGCGGTCAGGAGGCGGCGCAGACCAGCGTGATGGGCCTGCTGGCCGACTTCTTCGCGACGCCGGCGACCTGGGACACGACGGTCGCGCTGGACCGCCTGATCGGCGCACAGAACGCCTGGCTGGTGTCGCAGAACCGGCAGCGTCAGGGCCAGGGTCCGGGCCCCACGTCGTCGCACCCAGGCAGCGACGCAACCGGCACCGCCGCGCTGACGACCTTGACCGCGCTGGTGCTGCAAGGCCAGAGCTACACCGTGGCCCACGTGGGCGACACGCGTCTGTGGCGACTCAACGGCGACGACCTGCAATTGCTGACGCAGGATCACGCCTTCCCGCACCCCGACCTGCGCAGCCGCCTGACGCGCGCCGTCGGACTCGACGATGGTCTGCGTGTCGACTACCTGCAAGGCGAGGTGCAGCCCGGCGACATCTACATCCTGACCAGCGACGGCGTGCACGGGGTTCTCAAGCCGCGCAAGCTCGCCGAGCTGGCACGCACCGGCAACGCTCAGCAGGCGAGCCAGGCGCTGGTCGACGCCGCATTGGCGGCCGGTGGGCGCGACAACGCCACCGCACTGGTGCTGCGGGTGATCGGTCTCGATGCGGGCCGCCTGATCGACGAGATCACGCGCACCCGCGCACTGCCCGCGCTGGGCCGCTGCCGCATCGGCGACGTGGTCGATCACTACACCGTCACCGCCGTGGTGGCCGACACCGGCGTGCATCGTCTTTACCAGGCGCGAGACCAACGCACCGATGAACTGGTGGCGATCAAGACACTTCACGAGTCGCGCGCCGCCGACCTTCAGGAACGTGCGCTGCTGGCCCATGAATCGTGGCTGGCGATGCGCGTCACCGAGCGCGACGCGGTCGGCCTGGTGCGCGGCCGGGAAGTGCACGACGCCACCGCGCTCTACACCGTCTTCGACTGGCACACCGGCCAGACGATGGAGCAGCTGCTGACCAAGGGACAGCGCCCGTCCATCGGCGAGGTGATCGACGCTGGCAGGCAACTGGCCCGCGCGCTGGGCCGCCTGCACCGGCAAGGCGTGGTGCACCGCGACCTGAAGCCCGGCAACCTGCACCTCGGCGACGACGGCCAGTGGCGCGTGCTCGACCTCGGCGTGGCGCTGTCCGGTCAGGAAAGTTCGGCGGCCCGCGAGTTGCACGCCGGAACCCCCAGCTTCATGAACCCCGAGCAATGGGAAGGCGCCTCGGCCGACGCCGCCAGCGATGTCTATGCGCTCGGTGTCACGCTGTACCTGTGGCTCAGCGGACGCCTGCCCTACGGCGAGGTCGAGCCGTACCAGACCGGCCGCTTCAAGCGCGACCCGCCGACTCCGTCGCGGCTGCGTCCCGACGTGCCGATGTGGCTCGATCACCTGCTGATGAAGGCCGTCGCACGCCACGCCAAACAACGCTTCGAGACCGCTGAAGAGCTGCTGCTGGCGCTGGAACGCGGTGCCTCGCGCCCGCTGGCCGCGCCCGGATCGACGCCGTTGCTGGCACGCGATCCGGCCGCCCTGTGGAAAGTGGTGGCCTTGCTGTCCTTGTTGCTGAACGGCTTGCTGGTGTTCTGGCTGGCGTTCCTGCCGAAATGACACGCCCGCTTCGACGCC
>JARXKP010000032.1 GCA_030271615.1 Pseudomonadota bacterium | reverse complement strand
CGGATGTCACAGCGTCATGCTGGTTCCTGGACCGTGTGGTCAACATCATGGACGAGGGAGTCGACGTCGCCGTGCGCATCGGCGAGCTCCCCGACTCCTCGATGCAGGCCGCTCGTGTGGGCTGGGTCCGCCGCATGATCTGCGCCGCGCCCAGCTACCTTGAGCAGCACGGCATTCCACAGACGCCCGAAGACCTGAATTCGCATTGCATTGTCTCGGCCAGTCCAGTGACGCCAACGGCAGAGTGGCGACTCGTCGAGAACGGCGAAGCACGGATCGTCAAGCTGCATGCACGCATGGTCACCACCACCAACGATTCGGCGGTCGCTGCGGCCGTCAGCAGCTTCGGGCTGACGCGGCTGCTGTCCTACCAGGTAGCGGAGCAGCTGCGCGACGGGCAACTCAAGACCGTGCTCACCGAATTCGAGCCCCCTGCACTGCCAGTGCATTTGGTGCACCGTGAAGGCCGCCACGCCTCGCAGAAGGCTCGTGCGTTTCTCGATTTGGCACTGGAGCGACTGAGGGCCAATCCGGCACTGAACTGAACGCTGGACGGCCCCCGAATGCGCCCCTCAACCCGTGTCGAAGGGCATGGGTGAGAACATCACAGCACCGCGGCCGAAGGCCATCAGTACGGTATACATCCGCGTCAGAGATCAAGCCGCTTGCCCTTCGGATCCGGGCCTGCGGAAAAGCGCTCGAACCGGACTCGCTCCTCAGCAATTCCGGCTGCCTTGGCGGCGCTTCGAAACGCGTCGATCAATCGCTGCGGGCCACAGACGTAGAAGACGCTGCCCGGCGCGCTCAACGCAATCAGGCGATTCGGATCCAGTCGCTGCAGCTCGTCGGCGGCATAGACACGCAGTCCCGCGCCGAACGTGCTTTTCAGAACGTCCAGATAGGGTGCGTCAGTTCGTGTTCGCACTGCGTAGTGAAGGTTCACGCCGCGGCCTTCGGCTCGCAGTTGATGCGCCATGGCCTTGATGGGAGTGATGCCGATGCCGCCAGCGATCAACACGGCCGGCCGATCGTCGACATGCAGGACGAAGTCATGGCCCGGCGGTGAGCAGAACAGCGTCATGCCGATCTGGAATTCCGCATGCACCGCCACCGATCCTCCACGCCCCTCCTGGTCGCGAAGCACAGCGATCTCGTAGACGTCGCGACGGCTCGGATCGGAGGCGATCGAGTACCGGCGTGTGCTAACCGCTCCCTTCAGCCGCACCGGGACGTCGAGATGCGATCCCGCCAGCGCCTGGGGCAGTTCGCCGCCGCGCGGTGCTCGCAGCTCGTAGGAACGCACCCGGGGCGTGAGCTGGCGAATTCCGCTGATGACCAAGGCGAGCGGACCCTGACCGAGGCGCGCCGGTGCGACCGCCGCCTGGGCATCTTCCAGCGCCTCCTTCAGTTGCGCGATTTCTGCGTGCAGCGGAGCGACGGCATTTTCGATCTCGGCCTGGGTGAATCGCGGCGTGATGTGCTGCGGGCAGTTCCAGTCGTAGCCGTCGACCGTGATGACGAAGGCTCGTTCCACCCGGGCACGGTAGTTCGGCAATTCGAGGCGCGACATCAACGCGGGGTCGTCCGCCGCATCGACCAATCGCACTCGACCCAGGATCTTCAGACGGCGCTGGTTCGCGTAATCCATCAGGATGATCGACACCCGATCGTTTCCCTGCAGGTTGCCGACGCTGATGTACTGCACGTTCCCGCGAAAGTCCGCATACCCGACGGTCTTCGCGTCCAGCACTTTCAGGAACCCGGTGGGACCGCCGCGGAATTGCACGTAGGGCCAGCCCGATTCACTGACGGTGGCTTGGTAGAAGCCATCGCGGGCTTCGATGAAATCGACCTCGTCCGAAGTCAGCGCATCACGACGGTCACGGGTCTGGTCCTGTGGTGCATAGACGGAGCGGCTGCCCATGCGTGTCTGCATGGCACGCACCGCGGGTGTGAAGGCAATGTCGGAAAAGACGCGGCCCATGTCACAACCCTCCCACGGTACCTGTCGGACCGTCGCTGGCAACGCATCCGGTTCGGGCCATCATCTGGGTCAGCAGGCTCATGCCGACGTGCGTGACGATCTCGACGATGTCGGAATCTGTGAGGCCCGCCTCGCGCGCCCGGATGAGTTCGTCGGTCGCGATTCCATCGCGATACCCAGCCAATCCAAGTGCGAGTTTCACGGCGACCGCTGCCTTGGCATCTTCGCTCGAACCCGCACGGTTGGCCGCCATCTCGTCTCCCGTCAGGCCGACCTGGCGGCCGATGATCGTGTGCGCCGATAGTTCGTACTCGCAAGAACCCCGTTGTGCCAACGCCAGTGCGATGCGCTCACGGGTTTGCGGCGACAGCGACCCGGCGCGGGCCACTCCGGACAGGCCCCAGACGGCCTGGAGAGCGACCGTGGATTGTGCGAAGACCTTGAGGACGTTGGGAACACGGCCCAACCGCAACTGGATGGTGTCAAACAGAGCCTTCTGCTCCGGGGTGGCGTTGCTGTATTCAACGGCGTCGATACGGTTCATTCGAGACTCCAGGATTCGGGTCGCTGCTGTGTCGCAGCGGTGCTTGAACTGTCCTTGAATGCAGCGGAAAGCGGAATCGGCGCCAGGTCGAATTCACCGTTTCGCTGACCGAAAGAGTGGGCATGTCGCCTGCGAAGGTCGCGAGCTCAGCAACACACCATCGCCTGCCTGGCAGGTACGCCGAAGTCGAACATTGGGCTTGCGGTGCGCGGGTCAGTCACCCTACGGACCAGCCACGATTCCACCCTCTGGACTGCGGGTGGAATCAGCCTCGCTGGACCACGGCAATGCGCGCAGCGTCCGGTCCCGCCTATGCCTTGAGCGGTGCCGGATTGGCCGGCGACGGGCCTTTGTCGCCCGCCACCGATGTTCTCGCCTCCTCAAGCAGCTGCCGGATCACTTGCTCGGAGTGCTCGTAGTCGCCTTCACCGAAATGATGAAAGCGAATGCGCCCCTTGGCATCGATGAAGTAATGGGCAGGCCAATACTGATTCGAGAAGGACTTCCAGATCGCGAAGTCGTTGTCGATCGCGATCGGAAACGTCAGCCCGAGTTCGCCAAGCGCGCGCTTCACGTTGTCGATCTTCCGTTCGTACGCGAACTCGGGCGAATGCACGCCGACGACGACCAGGCCCTGATTCTTGTACTTGTCAGCCCAGGCTCGCACGTGCGGCAACGCACGCTGACAGTTGATGCAGGCGAAGGTCCAGAAGTCGATCAGCACGACCTTGCCGCGCAACGACTGCGCCGTCAGCGGTGGCGAATTCAGCCATGCCGTGGCTCCGGTCAGCTCGGGCAACACGCCTTCCACCGGAAGATCTGGCAGCGGCAGGGCGGGATGTACGGGTTCGACGGCATTCACCGCCACCATCACAGGCACATCCGAGACAGGCTGGAGACTCGTCGTCGGATCGGACCGAGTGAGGGGTGGTGGCTGGAAACGGTCCAGCAATCCTTGTTCGATCGAACCGGCACCGCCCGGTGACAGGCGCGCAAGCAGTCCGGTATCGAGGCCCAACGCGACCACCGAAACACCGGCGAGCACGGCCACGCCCAAGCCGCGCCGCAGCCACTCGCCGACACCGAAGGATCGCTTCATCGCATCGAAGACCCGGGCCCCTGCCCACAGTGCCAGCGCGAGCGACGTGGCAGCACCTGCCGCATAGGCCAACAGCAGCAATGAGGTACGCGCGCTGGCGCCTTGCAGAGCTGCCGTCGTCAGCACAAGGCCCAGCACGGGCCCGGCGCAGGGCGCCCACAGCAAACCGGTCGAGAGACCCAGCATGAAGGACGGAAGAACCGTCCGTCCGGTTGCATGAGTCTTGCGCCGGGCACCTTCGCCGAGGCGGGAGCCGAGCGCCACCAGAGGACGCGTCAAGCGCTCGGCCATTCGCGGCGACAACAGGGACAGCCCCATGACTGCAAGTACGGCCATTGCAACGTCACGCACCAGGTCATTGGCGTCAGCTGCCCAGGCACCGCCCACGGTCGCCAGCGTCGCCACGCTGGCAAAGCTCAAGGCCATACCCGCCAGCAAGGGCAAACCACTGCGGACGAAAGGCTGATCCACCCGCGCGAACACAAAGGGCACGACAGGCAGGATGCAAGGCGCGAGGATGGTCAACGCTCCCGCCAGGTAGGACAAGACGAAGAGCGTCATGGTCGTTCTCGATGGTGATCAGATGGAGCGCGCCGGAAGGAAGGTCGCAAGAAGTGCGACCAACGATCCAGCGCAGCACGGTCACTTCTTCATGGCATCCGGCGCCATCGCATCCTTGGCCATGGCGTCGCGCTTCATGGCGTCATGCGCCATTGCATCCTTCTTCATCGCATCGGGTTTCATCGCATCGTGAGCCATGGCGTCCTTCTTCATCGCGTCTTTCGGCGCGGCGCCTTTCTTCATGGCGTCCGGGTGCATCGCGTCCTTGGTCATGGCGTCTTTTGCCATCGCATCCTTGGTCATGGCATCCTGACCGAACGCATGAAATGCGGCCAGTGACAGACAGGTGGAGAGCAGCGTTGTGGTGATCTTGTTCATGGTGATTGCCTCAGAGGAGAGAGTTGAGTGAATGGCAGAAATGCCGATGTATCAGAGCCGATGAGTCGCCTCAACTGCCTCCGAACCAGTTGTACCCCTGGTCTTCCCAGTAACCGCCGGGGTAGATATTCGTGACGTAGATGGCCCGGATGTGCTTCGGGTTCTTGTAGCCCAGCTTGGTGGGCATGCGCAGCTTCACCGGGTAGCCGTACCTGGCCGGAAGAACCTGCCCGTCGTACGTCAAAGCCAGAGTCGTCTGCGGGTGCAGCGCCGTCGCCATGTCGATGCTGGTGTGGTAGTCGTCCGCGCACTTGAAGCCGACGTACTTCGCATTGAGATCGGCACCCACGCGCTTGAGGAAATGCGAGAACGGCACGCCGCCCCACTTGCCTACGGCGCTCCAGCCCTCGACACAGATATGCCGGGTCACCTGTTCCTGTTGCGGCATCGCATGCAGATCCGACAGGCTCCACGAGCGCTTGTCGGACACGAGCCCCGTCACCTCGAGCCGCCAGGTGTCGCCATCGACTTGGCGGATCTCGCTCTCGCCGTAATAGGCATTGAACGGAAACGGCCGCGTGATCATCGAGTCCGGGTAGGTGGGCGCCAGTCGGTTCGGATCGAACAACGCACCCTGCACCCGGTCGTTGATGCGCGAGATGCTGGCCAACGCGGTCTCGACGCTGTCGCCATCTGTCAGGCTGCACCCGCTGAGCAGTGCGACGCCGCCGAGCGTGAGAGATCGCTGCAGGAATGCGCGTCGCGCAGGCTGCTCGATGCGACGTGACAGCAGCTTCAGGGCTTCCTTGACGACGGCAACGCCGTCGACCGAAACGATGGCAGAGCGTTTGGTGATGTTCATCATGCGTCCTTCAGCGGCCCCGGACCATGGCGATCAGCGTGCGGGGCACCAGCGCCACCATCAGCAGATGGACCGCGACAAACCCCACCAGCGCAGTCATCGCGAAAAAGTGCACCCGGCGGGCGCCTTCGTAGCCGAACATCACGTCGCGCAAGAGCGGAAACTGCACCGACTTCCACAACACGAGGCCCGACAGAACAAGCAGCGCGAGGTCGAAAGTCACGCCCAGGTAGGCCAGCCTCTGGACGCCGTTGTAGTGGCGCAGATCGGCGTGCGACAGCCGCCCTTGCAGCGCATCGCGAAGGTCACCCCACACAGCCGAAGCCGTGATCGGAAAGAACTTGTGGGCGAAGCGGCCGCTGACCAGGTTGCAACCCAGGTAGGCGACGCCATTGAACGCCAGCAGCCACATGCCGGCGAAGTGCCACTGCAAGGCACCGCCCAACCAGCCGCCCAACGTGATCGCTCTCGGAATGACGAGATCGAGGAACGGCGCCGCGTTGTAGATGCGCCAGCCGCTGCCCACCATGAGCACCACCGCGACGGCATTCAGCCAGTGCGTGACGCGCAGCCAGCCGGGGTGAATCGTCATTGCCGATAGCGGCATGGGTGGATGGGTGGATGCGGTCATGTTGAAAAATGCCTCGTTGGATTCGACGTTCGGTCCGGCGCTGTCGGAGCTGATGCGATTCATGTGAAGCTCCTTCAAAGAGTCAGTCGGATCCGGGAGGGGGTTTCTGTCAGCGCATCCGCAGCGCATGGACAGACTGTCGTTCAAAGGGTCCGCACCTGGAATCATCCTGCAGCCCAAGACACCATTCCGTTTGGCGGAACAGTGCGAGGGGGGATGACATGCACTGACGGCCGGCCGGACTCAGGTGATCGCCTGGGGCATTGCAACGCGTGTCGTCACCCCCTGCGATTTCGTGGCCGGCATCGACATCCGTCTCGACAACTCGGACCCCCGGTCCCGAAGGAAGTCCAGCAGCAGGGCCGGGTAGTCCGCATGCACGGCCCGGCGCACCGAGTCACGCGCCGACAACTGGACTCGCCAGGCGGAGACCTTGGACAGATCGCAGAAGAACGCGAAGTCTTCGATCACGTCGAAGACTTCGAAGTATCGGAAGACGGGGGCAAATGCCGCGTCCACGAGGGTGAAACGGTCCCCGGCAAAGTACGGACCGGAACCGAGGACGGATTCGATCTGCTCGAAGCGGATGCGGAGGGTGCGCACACTGGCCGCGAGTGCAGCCGAATCGACAGAGTTGTAGAACACCCCGATGGCGTTCAGCAGCGCCGATGCGAACTCGATCCAGGAGCGGTGGTGCGCCCGTTCCAGAGCCTGCTCGGGATGCAGGCGCGGCGCGTGCGTTTCGTCCAGAAATTCGCAGATCACCGCCGACTCGAAGATGGAGTCTGCGTCGACTTGCAGCACCGGTGTCTTGCCGAGCGGCGAAATAGCCGTGAACCAGTCCGGCTTGTTCTTCAGGTCCACGTCGCGGCGGCTGAACTCGACACCCTTTTCCATCAGAACGATGGCGGCGCGCTGGACGTAGGGACACAGGGCATGGCTGATCAGGGTCAGTTGCGTCTTCATGGCTCGCTCCGCAGTTGCACCGGAACAGGGGTGCTCCTGGAGCGGAACACGAGCGCCCCGTCGCCACTGATGGCGAGGGCCACGGATCCAACGATCAGAAAGGCCGGGTACTCCCAGCCACCATGGGGACTGGTATGGACCCAGCCGTTCGGAAAATGCACCCATGCGGCTGCGATCAGGATCGGCACGAGCGCCAGCGACACCTGCTGGGCACGGATGCCGACGATGAGCGCAGCGCCACCGACCAGTTCTGCGGCGAACACCGGATATGCCAGCACGCCGGGCAGGCCGACGCTGGTGAAGTAGGCGGCTGTCCCGGGCAGCGTGAAGACCAGCAGTTTCAACAGGGCGTGTGCCACCCACATGAATCCGAGGCTGATCCTGAGCAGCGCGATTCCGTAGTCAGGCGCGTTGTCGATGTTTCCAGAGTCCACTGCAGTTCTCCAATGAGTTGAAAGTGGAAGAAGTCTAGGATTGCCGAATCGCAATGAAAATAGGCATCCTTGCAATCAATGAATGCAAACTCGCAATACCGATTGAATGCCGCCGACATGGAAGTGGTGCTTGCACTCGCGCGGGTGAGGACCCTTGCTGCCGCCGGAGAGCGACTCGGCGTGGACCCTTCGACGGTGTTTCGCTCGATACAGCGAATCGAGCGTGGCCTGGGGCAGCCACTGTTCGAACGCTCACGCTCGGGGTACTTGCCATCGGAGCAGGCGCAGGTGCTGGCGGGACACGCCGAGCAGATGGAAGCGCATCTGGAATCCGCGCGATCGGCAGCGCAAATGGGCCCCGAACAGGTATCGGGCACGGTACGCATCACGACCACCGACACCATCCTGCACGGATTGGTGGCGCCGACGTTGAAGGAACTGCATGCGACGTACCCCTATCTCGCCTACGAGCTGTCTGCGGGCAACGAACTCGCCAGCCTGACCCGACGCGACGCCGACATCGCCGTGAGGGCAACCAAGCGCCCACCGCAGCATCTGGTGGGCAAGCACGTGGGCCCGATCCGCATGGCGCTCTATGCAGCGAAAAAAGGACCGGTCCGGCGCTTCGACGAGGAAGCGTTGGCCAGCGCAGACTGGATAGCCCCGGACGACGCACTGCCCGAGCATCCGTCCGTGTTGTGGCGCAGGAAGCACTTCCCCAAGGTGTCGCCGACCTACCGAGTCAACAGCATCCTGACCGTGATGGAGTTCGTGGTGCAAGGCCTGGGTGTTGCGCTGCTGCCGATGTTCCTGGCGCAGGAGCGCATCGACCTGCGCGCACTGACATCGGCGATCGACGAGTGCCAGACCGAGCTTTGGCTGCTGGCACATCCCGAGTCCAGGCACCTGAGAAGAGTGTCGACCGTGTTCGGTCATCTGTCGCAGCGGATGGCGCTCGCCTGACCGACGCGACGCAGCGCCATCGATCCCGGAACGCCGCTTGCGGGCGCGCCTGACAACGCCACTGTTCCAAGTTTCGGAACACTGAGTTGACGCCTGCAACCCTTCCCCCGAGAACGGTGGATTCCTAACATGGGTTCGTCGCACTCCCGATATCCATCCAAGGAATCAACATGCCCATCCTCAACGTCAAGGTCAGCACCCGGAAGTCCCCAGAAATGACCGGTCGCATTTCCTCGATCCTGCTGGACCTCACGACTCGTATCCTCCGCAAGGATCCCAAGGTCACCTCGATCGCCATCGAATATGTCGACCCCGAAGACTGGATCGTGGCCGGCAGGTCACTGGCCGAACAGGGCAAGAGCAGCCTCTACTTCGATATCAAGATCACCGACGAAACCAACAGCAAGGCGGAGAAGGCTCAGTACATCGGCGAAGCCTTCGAGGCGTTCGCCGGCTTGCTCGGAAACTTGCACGAAGAGAGCTACATCTACGTGCAGGACGTCAGGGCGACGGCCTATGGATACGGTGGTCGGACCCAGGAGTATCGGTATCACCACGCGTGACCGGAGCCTGCAGCGCCGCCGACAGGCATTTCACCCGTGTTCGGTCGCCTGTCGCCGCGGATGGCGCTCGCCTGAACCGCGGTAATTGAGCGACATCGATCGCTCAAATCGACCTGAGATACGGCCGCCAGCTTGCAGTTTCTTTCGATCGGGTCGAACGCCGTGGTGGCCGCGCCGCATCAATCTTCCTCGCTGCGCAATGGTGTGTTGTGCTTCAAGACCGGTCCGGCTTGTGCCCGGTTCGACGAGAGTTGGTCCACACCAGAACGCAGGGATACGGAACAGACGCAGAGATGGACCATCAAGGCAACACCGTACCCGGCGTGCACCGCACGCCAGCGAGAACGCGATGCGCCAAGTGGTTCCCTGTGGCGCCCGAGGCAACTCGTTGGGCGCATCGGCTTCGAGACGGCGTGCCGCTTCACTGCGGGTCAGACCCGGATACGAGGAACTGGCGTCGGTGCTCATCGAGCGGCATCCGACGTGGCAAGGGGCCCGCACGGCCTCGGTGCGAGGCCGCGCGAAGATTTTGGACGTGGGGCTGGCTTGGTTTCACGCTGCGTGACCTATCACCGCCGCTCGGTGCGCGATCGGAAGGGCTGCTGTTGGAGATCGCTTCTGAGCTGGATCGGGGAAGGCTCGATGAGTCCCACGGTGGCGCGGTCTGCGGTCCCGGGGTCAGCGCACAAGATACGCCAGCAGACCTCTCATCGTCTGCAATCTGGCCGTGTCGGCCTCTGGAATCTTCAGGCCAGTCCGCTCGGACAGGCCGATCACGAAGTTCAGGAAGTCCATCGAGTCCAGGTCCAGTGCGTCGCGCAGGTCCTCGTCGTCGCCGACAGTCGCCAGGTCGGCCTCGGGGGCAATGCCGGCGAGTACATCGGCGGCCAGGGTACGGATCTGCTGCTCGTTCATCGTCGCTCCGGGTTCACAGCGTGTCAGGCGCCTGCAGCGCACGGTCGATCGCGGCCAGCAGCTGGCCGCCCAGGTGACCATCGCTGGCGCGATGGTCTGCCGCCAGTGTCGCCACCACCAGCGGCCTCGCGACAACCTCGCCGTCGATCACCCACGGGCGCCTGGCAACGCGACCGAAACCGACGATCGCCACCTGCGGCGGGTAGATCACCCCGATCACGCTCTCGGCTCCGCGCTCGCCCAGGCTGGTCACGGTGACCGTCGGATCCGTCAGCTCCGAGCTGCGCAGCCTGCCACCGCGGGCGCGCTGCACCAGGTCGCGCAGCGCGACCATCAGCACCGGCAGCGGCAACCGGTCGACATCGTGGATCGCAGGCGCCACCAGCCCGCCACCGCGCAGCGCGATCGCCCAGCCGATGTGAATGCCGGCGCCGGGATGGAAGGTATCGTTCTCCCACCGGCCGTTGAGCTGCGGTACCCCGGCCAGCGCGAGCGCCGTGGCCTTGAGCAACAGCGTGGCGGGCAGCAGCCGATCGGCCGGATCGCGGTCCCGGTTGTAGGCGTCGAGCCAGGCCGCCGCTGGCGCGAAATCGATGGTGCTGGTCAGGTAGTAGTGAGGGATCTCGCGCTTGGAGCGCGCCATGGCCGTGGCGATGGCGAGTCGCATCTGCGCCAGGTCGAACCCGCGTCGGGGCGACGTGTCTGATCCGGCGGGGACAGGCACTGGCCCGGGCGGTGACGCAGCGAGTTCGACATCGGCCAGGTTCACCGCACCACCGACGCCGGTGCCGTGCAGCACCTGTGGGTCCAGGGCCAGCTCCCGAGCGCGTCGCCGCGCTGCCGGGCTGACCGGGGTCCGCGGCGAGGCGATGACGGCCGCGACGGGTGCAGATGCGGCGTGTGCCGGCGCGGTGGCGGGCAGCGGCAGGGTCTGCGGCCCTGCGGTGGGTAGCTGCGTTGGCGCAACCGGCGCCTCGCCCTCGGCGCACACCTGGGCCAGCACCGCACCGACAGGCAGTTCCTTGCCGAGCGCCACCAGATCGTCGATGACACCGTCGAGAAAGCATTCGACGTCGATCGCGCCCTTCTGCGTCTCGACCACCGCGATGACATCACCCGACCTGACGCGATCGCCCGGCTTCACCAGCCACTGGACGACCTGGCCGGTCTCCATGTCGGCGCCGAGCGCGGGCATCGTGAAGTCGGCCATGCGCACGTCCCTCAGCTCGGCTTCACCAGCGCATGCGCCGCGGCGGCGATGTCGTCGACTCGCGGCAAGGTGGCTTCCTCCATGTGGGCCGCATAAGGCACCGGCACCTCACGGCTGCACACGCGACGCACCGGAGCGTCGAGCTCGTACAGCGCGTCCTCGGCCAGCCGTGCGGCGATCTCGGCCGAGATCGATCCACTCTTCCAGCCCTCATCGACGATCACGACGCGCCGCGTGCGCGTCACCGATGCGGTGACGGTGGCCATGTCGAGCGGGCGCAGCACGCGCAGGTCGATGACCTCCGCTTCGATGCCCTGGGCCGCCAGCGTCTCGGCCGCAGCCAGACACTTGGGCAGGCTGTTGCCGTAGGTGACCAGCGTCACGTCGCGGCCCGCGCGACGCACGCGGGCATGCGCGATGTCGACCCCGGTCACCGCAGGGTCGAGCTCGTCCTCGGCGTTGTAGAGCACGATGTGCTCAAAGATCAACACCGGGTTCGGGTCGGCCAGGGCCGCGGCCAGCATCCAGCGGGCATCCTCCACCGTGCCGGGCACCAGCACCTTCAGCCCCGGGATGTGCGCAAACCAGCCCTCGAGGCTGTGCGAATGCTGTGCCGCCAGTTGCCTCCCGCCACCGGTGGCCATGCGGATCACCAGCGGCACCGCGAACTGGCCGCCGCTCATGTGCGGCAGCGTCGCCGCGTTGTTCATGATCTGGTCGAGCGCCAGCAGGCTGAAGTTGCAGGTCATGATCTCGACGATCGGCCGCAGACCCGCCAGTGCGGCGCCAACGCCGAGGCCGGTGAAGCCGTTCTCGGCCAGCGGCGTGTCGATGATGCGCTGCGGTCCGAACTCCTCCAGCAATCCCTTCGTGACCGCGTAGCAGCCCCCGTACTTTCCGACGTCCTCGCCCATCACGAAGCAGCGCGGATCCGCCAGCAGCGCATCGCGGATCGCCTGCCGACAGGCTTCGCGGTAGGTGATCCTCACGGTGCACCCTGCGACGTGATGTCCTGCACCACGCGGTCCATCAGGACGAAGCGCTCGAGATCCTCGACCGGCTCCAGCGTGCCCTCCTCGGCAAAGGCCGCCGCCGCGGCGATCTCGGCTGCGACGCTCGCATCGATCGCCGAGGCCTCGTCAGCGGTGAGATGGTGGTTGTCGGTCATCCAGGCGCGCAAACGCTCGATCGGGTCGCGGTGCTTCCAGCCCGCGATCTCCTCACGGGTGCGGTAGGCCTGGGTGTCGAACATCGAATGCGCGCGAAAACGGTAGGTACGGCATTCAAGGAAGTACGGCCCATGCCCGGCGCGGCTGTGCTCGACGGCGCGCCGCGCCGCAGCCTCGACCTGCACCGGGTCCATGCCATCGACCTGCTCGGACGTCATGCGATACGCCTGCGCCTTGCGCCAGATGTCGGTCTCGCTCTCGCTGTCTTCCAGCGGAACGCCCATCGCATACAGGTTGTTCTCGCAGACGAAGATCAGCGGCAGGCGCCAGAGTTCGGCAAGGTTCATCGTCTCGTGGAATGCACCCTCGCCGACCGCGCCCTCGCCGAAGAAGCAGGCGGTGACCGCACCGGGGCGCAGCCGCTGGTCGGCCATCGCGATGCCCGCGGCCAGCGGCAGCCCACCGCCGACGATCGCGTTGCCACCGAAGAATCGGCGCTCGCGGTCGAACAGGTGCATCGACCCGCCACGACCACGGCAACAACCCTCGACCTTGCCGAGCATCTCGGCGAGGATGACGTTCATCGATACACCATGCGCCAGCGCGTGGCCGTGCTCGCGGTAGGTGGCGACCACCGCGTCCCGCGGCTCCAGCGCGGCCATCACGCCGGCGGCCACCGCCTCCTCACCGTCGTACAAGTGCAGGAAACCGCGGATCCGCTGCGCCTGGTACAACTCAACGCACTTGGACTCGAAGCGACGGATGCACAGCATCTGCCGGTACAGCGCCTGCAGGTGGACGCGGGACAGGTGAAGCTTCATCGCTCGTCACTCTCCAGCGTCGACAAGTCGCCTTCGGGCAACCCGAGCTCGCGTGCCTTCAGCAAGCGCCGCATGATCTTTCCACTGCGCGTCTTCGGCAGGTTGGCCCGGAAGGCGATCGCTTTCGGAGCGACCGCCGCACCCAGGCGCTTGCGGGCGTGGCCGAGCAGTTCGCGCATCAGCGACTCGGTGGGCTCGAAGCCGGCCTTCAGCGCGATGAAGGCCTTGACCATCTCGCCCACCGTCGGGTCGGGAACGCCGATCACGGCCGCCTCGGCGACAGCCGGGTGTTCGAGCAGGGCGCTCTCGACCTCGAAAGGGCCGATCAGGTGGCCGGCCGACTTGATCACGTCGTCGGCACGGCCGATGAACCAGTAGTAGCCGTCGGCATCGACCCGCGCCAAGTCGCCGGTCAGGTACCAGCCATCGGCGAAGCACTTGCGGTAGCGCTCGTCCTCGTGCAGGTAGCCGCGCATCATGGACGGCCAGGGGGTCCTCAACGCCAGTTCGCCATCGACGTCTGGCTCGGTGATCGGCTCGACATGGCCCGCCTCGTCACGGCGCACGATCGCCGCGGTGATGCCCGGCAACGGCTTGCCCATCGAGCCGGGCTTGATGTCCATCGCCGCGTAGTTCGAGATCATGATGCCGCCGGTCTCGGTCTGCCACCAGTTGTCGTGGAACGGCAGGCCGAAGGCCTCGACACCCCAGACGACCGCCTCCGGATTCAACGGCTCGCCGACGCTGGCCATGAATCGCAAGGCCGACAGGTCGAGGCCCTTCACCGCGTCGGCACCCAGCTTCATCATCATGCGGATCGCGGTCGGTGCGGTATACCAGACGCTGATGCGCTCCTGCTCCAGCACCGAATACCAGATGGCCGCATCGAATTCGGCTTCCACCACCACGTTGGTCACGCCGGCGACCAGCGGCGCGATGATGCCGTAGCTGGTGCCGGTGACCCAGCCGGGGTCGGCGGTGCACCAGAAGATGTCGTCGTCGTGCAGGTCAAGCGCGTAGTGGCCGGTGACAGCGTGCGCGAGCACGGCTCCATGCACATGGATTGCCCCCTTGGGCCGGCCGGTGGTACCGCTGGTGAAGTGCAGCAGTGCCATCGTTTCGGCGTCGGTGGGAGCGGTGGTGAAGTGAGCGGAGGCGGTGTCGACGAGGTCGCCCCAGCGCCGCACGCCGCTGCCCTCGGCGGCACCGTCGCCGACGACGATCACGTGCTTCAACCCCGGCAGCCGATCCCGCAGGCCGGCGATCTTGCGCTGATAGAGCTCGGGGGTGGTCACCAGCACACGCGCGTCGCCCACTTCGCAGCGCGTGGCGATCGGCTCTGGCCCGAAAGCAGAGAACAGCGGCGTGACAACGCAGCCGGCCTTCAGCGCGCCGAGCACCGCGACATACAACTCGGGCAGGCGACCCATCAGCACGAACACCCGCTCGCCCGGCTGTACGCCAAGCCCACACAAGGCGTTGGCAAAACGATTGGTCGCTTTCGCGAGATCGCGGTAGCTCAACTCGCGCCGTGCGCCGGTCTTGCCGAGCCACCGGATCGCGGTGCGATCGGCATGCGCGGTGCCGAGATGGTGATCGACCGCTTCGTGCGCGATGTTCAACCCGCCGCCAGGCAGTCCGTCGAGGCTTTCACGCGCGACCTCCCAGCTGAATGCGGCGCGAACGGCGTCGTAGTCGACCAGGTTCGGCCGAACACGAAAGGATTTCGCTGTCTTGGCAATGCGCGACGGGATGTGCCCGCCAGCCACCACTGCCGTTGTCTGCTCATTCATTCGACCACCTGTCGTCGTGACAACCGGCCCGGGGTGAGCACCTTCGGCCACCGGCGACGCGACCGGGCCATGATGGCGGGCCACGCACCGGCGGCGTTGATCGACATCAAGATCGTGGCCCATGGGCACGTGCATCCAGGATGGCGACGCCGACGTACATTCCTCCGCAACGCCGGAATGGGTGGCCACCTGGTCAAAGGAAGCATTGCGCACCGCACACGGAAAATCCGATTGATGAACTCCCTGGTCACGCCCCCGAATTCGACCGTCAGCACCGCGCACGACGCCTTCGACAGACTGCGCCACTACCTCGAGGGGCAGATCCTCGGCCAGCCCCTGCTGGTCGAACGGCTGCTCGTCGCGCTGCTGGCCGACGGCCACCTGCTGGTCGAGGGCCCGCCCGGCCTCGCCAAGACCCGCGCGGTCAAGGCGCTGGCGCATGCAGTGGAATGCGACTTCCAGCGGGTGCAGTTCACGCCCGACATGCTGCCCGCCGACCTGACCGGCTCGGACATCTACCGGCCGGAGGAAGGCAGCTTCCGCTTCCAGCGCGGGCCGCTGTTCCACAACCTGATCCTGGCCGACGAGATCAACCGTGCGCCGGCCAAGGTGCAATCGGCGCTGCTCGAGGCGATGGCCGAGCGCCAGATCACGGTCGGCGCGACGACCTATCACCTGCCGCCGCTGTTCCTGGTGATGGCGACGCAGAACCCGATCGAGCAGGAAGGCACCTACCCGCTGCCCGAGGCGCAACTCGACCGCTTCATGCTGCACACGCGGGTCGACTACCCCGACCGCGCGACCACCCGGCTGATCATGGCGCTGGCCCGTAGCGAAGCGATGACCGCGGTCGAACTGCCGCCGCCAGCACGGCGGCTGTCGCAGGCGATGGTGTTTGCCGCGCGGCGCGAGGTGCTGGAGGTGACCCTCGCCGACTCGGTGGCCGACTACATCGCCGCGCTGGTCGACGCGACCCGCCGGCCTGCTCCTTACAGCGCCCTGCTCGCCGGCTGGTTGCGCTGGGGCGCCAGCCCGCGCGCCGCGATCGCGATCGAGCGCGGCGCGCGCGCGCTGGCCTGGCTCGACGGACGCGACTACGTCAGCCCCGAAGACGTGCAGGCGATCGCGCCCGACGCGCTGCGCCACCGCCTGCTGCTCGACTACACCGCCCAGGCCGCGCGGGTCACAGCGCAGGATTGCGTCGACGAACTGCTGCGGAAGGTGCCGGCACCTTGATGGCCGCCACGCGACAGGACGTGACAGGATCGGCGGGGGTCCGTCAGGCAGCTTCCGCACGGCGCACTTCGGCAGTCGCCTTTGAGGCGGCCCGGCAGGCTCATGGATCTGTTGCCTGACCTCGACGAGCTGGTCGTGCTGCGCGGTGCCGCCCGCGACCTGGAAATGCGCATCCGCCAACCCGCGGCATCGCAGCTGCAGGGCACGCACCGCAGCGCCCACCGCGGCCGCGGGCTCGAGTTCGACGAAGTGCGCGCCTACGCTGCTGGCGACGACGCGCGCACCATCGACTGGCGCGTCACCGCACGGCGCGGTCGACCGCACACCAAGCTGTTCCGCGAGGAGCGCGAACGCCAGGTGTGGCTGCTGGCCGACCTGCATCCGGGGCTGTATTTCGGCAGCCGCCGGCAGCTCAAGTCGGCCTTGTTGCTGCGAGCTGCAGCCTGGCTGGCCTGGGTCACCGTGGACTCGGGCGACCGGCTCGGCGCGGTGATCGCCCGTGGTTCCTCGGTGCCCGAGATGCTGCCGCCACGCTCGCGCGACATCGGCGCGCTGGCGGTGCTGCAGGCGCTGGTGCAGAACCAGCCGCGCGCGCCGGGGCTGTCTGCCTCAGGCACGTTGAGTACGGCATTGAACACGCTGCGTCCGCTGCTGCGCCCCGGCAGTTCGGTGGTCGTTCTGAGCGACTTCAGCAACCTCGACGCCGCCGCCGAAACGGCACTGGTGGCGCTGTCGATGCGCGCCGAATGCCGACTGATCTGGCTCACCGACGTGCTGGAACGTGAGGGCCTGCAGCCCGGCGCCTATCGCGTCGGGCTGCCGGGACGGCTGTGGTCGATCGACGGTGCGGACAGCCGCGACGCCTGGTCGGTGACCTGGGCGCAGCGCGAGCAGCACGTGGGCGACCTCAGCCGCAGCCATCGCCTGCCGCTGCTTCGACTCGACACCGCCGACGATCTGGCGCAGCAGATGCCCGCGTTCATCAGTGAGTCGCGATGACACCGCCCTGGTTGTCGGAACTGGCCCCGGACCGCGCACCACCGCCGCTCGGCTGGTGGCCGCTGGCGCCCGGCTGGTGGGGCGTGATCGCGTTGCTTCTGCTCGCCCTCGCGGTCGGCGTGTGGTGGAAGCGGCGCATGCAGCGGCCTTCGTTTCAGCGCTGGCGGCGCGCGGCGTTGCGTGAGCTGGAACAACTGCAAACAGCCTCGCGTCACGAAGGCGACGACGCCACGCTTGCATGCGGTGTTCAGCAACTGCTGCGTCGATATGCGGTGGTTCGCTACGGGCGCGACACTGTGGCGGCGTTGAACGGAGGCGCCTGGATCGCCTTCGTTGTCGACCATGGCGGCAGCGAATGGACGGGCGAGACCGGCCAGCGGCTGCTGCGCTGTGCGTATGGCGGCAGCACGCCGACGCACGGCGACGCAGCCACAGACCGAGAGCGCTGGCTCGCCGGCGCCCGCGCCTTCCTGAAGGCCGGCGGATGATCCATTTCGAATGGCCTTGGATGCTGCTGGCTGCGCCGTTGCCGTGGCTGGTCGCCCGCGGGCTGCCGCCGGCACGCCCGTACGCGGCTGCGCTGTTCCTGCCCTTCGCAGCGCAGGTCGCCGAGCGCAGTGCACCCGCTGCGCCGCGGGCAGCACGCTGGCGTGTGGGGTTGTTCGCGCTGATCTGGCTGCTGCTGATGGCCGCCGCCGTGCGCCCGCAATGGATCGGCGATCCGCAGCCGGTGGCCAGTACCGGGCGCCGTCTGCTGCTGGCCATCGACGTGTCGGGCTCGATGGCCGCCCGGGACATGGCGGGCCGCGCCAGCCGCCTAGAGGTCGTCAAGCAGCTGGCCGGCGAATTCATCCGGCGACGGCATGGCGACCAGGTCGGCCTGATCCTGTTCGGCACCCGCCCCTACCTGCAGGCGCCGCTGAGCACCGACCTCGACACCGTCGACCAGTTCCTGCAGGAGGCGACGATCGGCATGGCCGGACCGGCCACCGCGCTCGGTGACGCCATCGGCCTGGCCTTGAAACGGCTGCACATCGACCATGACCGCGACACCGCGCAGCGCAGGGTGAGCACGACCGGCGAGACGGTGCTGGTGCTGCTCACCGACGGCAGCAGCAACGCTGGAGAGATGCCACCCGTGCCGGCCGCCAAGCTGGCGGCGGCGTCGCGGCTGCGCATCTACACGATCGGGGTCGGCGGGGGCGGTGACGAAGACAGCGATCTCGACGAAGCGACGCTGAAGACCATCGCGACAGAAACCGGCGGTGCCTACTTCCGCGCGACGGATGCTGCCGCTTTGCAACAGGCCTACGCCCGAATGGACCGGCTGGAGCCCGCCGCCGCAGACGATCGATGGGTGAATCCGAGCGACGAGTGGTTTGTCTGGCCGCTGGCGCTGGCCCTGCTGCTGAGCCTGCCGGCGGCGGTGCTGCGGGAGCCGCGATGGACCTGATCGCCGACCTGCACGCCGCCATTGGCCGCTTCCATTTCCTGCGCCCGGTGTGGCTGCTAGCGCTGCCGCTGCTGCTGGCGCTGGCCGCCTGGCTGGCGCGGCGCAGTGCGTCGGCGGGTGCATGGTCGTCGCTGATCGACGCGCCGCTGCTCGAAGCGCTGCGCCTGCCGGAGCCGCAGATCCACCGCACTTCGCCGTGGCCCTGGCTGGCGCTGGCCTGGACGCTCGCGGCGCTCGCGCTGGCCGGCCCGACCTGGCAGCGCGAACCGGCGGCGGCGTACTCGGCGCCCGACGGCTGGGTGCTGGTGCTCGACCTGTCGCCGTCGATGGCGGCGCAGGACGTGGCACCGAACCGCGCGACGCGGGCGCGCTACGCCATCGACGACCTGCTGCACGCTGCCCGTGGCACGCGGATCGGTCTGGTGGTGTTCGGCGCCGAGCCGTACACGGTGACTCCGCTCACCGACGAC
>JARXKP010000031.1 GCA_030271615.1 Pseudomonadota bacterium | reverse complement strand
AGCGGCTGCACCGTGATCGCAACTACACGGATGCAAAAATGCAGTTTGAAGAGCTCGCCAATACTCGCTATCCGCAACTGAAGGCGATCAAGCTGGATTGAAAAGCCATGGGGACGCCTCGCGCGGTCTGGTTAGACCTCGAGCCGTCGGCACCTCCCACTGAATGGCTCGTCTTCGTCCGAACCTGCGACGCGGACGCGTGACCTCGGGGTGCTCGCAGCCTCCGGCTGCGAGCACCCACGCAACGGGTGCGGGTCGCGTCGGTGCTGTCAACCGCGCCGCATTACGATCGTCGTCTTCAAAAGGAAGCGACATGTCCGAATCACCGATCACTGCGCCAGGCCAGACACGAGGACGGGGTGGTTTCGGTTGTTGACATCGTGACTTCGGCGAGTCGGCGCGAGCCGATTCCCTCACCGGCACCCGGCCGCCTGGTTTCCGGTGGCGACGGGTTGTGGCTCGCCGTCACCGCCGGCCTGGCGGTGGTGACGGCCACGTTGCTGGCCGTCAACCTGCCGCCGTCGGCGACCTTTCTCAACCAGGCTGCCGCGGTCTCCGGGTGGGGCGTGTTCTGCGCCGCGCTGGCCTGGCGGCTAGCGCTCGCACCCGCACCCGCTGATCCCTCGCTGCGCGGGGGCGGTGGGTTGACGGCGCTGCTGTCGGCGTTGACGTTGTTGATCGCGGCATGCGTGGGGTCGTGGGCGCTGACCGGTCTGCCGGCGTCGATGGCGCTGTCCGCCATCGGGCTGCTGGCGGCGGCCGGGCTGGTGGCCTGCATCGGCGCGGCGACGATGCGCGCAGGCCAGGGTGTTGCGGCGTTTCGCGCGCTGTGCATGGCGTTGGTCGTGGCGGGTCTGCTCAGCGTGGCTGTCGGTACCGTGCAGGTGTTTGCGCCGCAATGGGCCGATGGGCAGTGGATCGCCATCTCGTCGCTGGAGGGCCGTGCCGCCGGCAACCTGCGTCAGCCCAACCACCTGAGCAGCCTGCTGCTGTGGTCGTTCGTTGGTGCGTTGTGGCTGGCCGAATCGGCGGACGCCCGCGGGCGTCTGGCACGGTCGGGTGGGGTCGTTTGCCTGTTCGTTTTCGTCTTCGGCCTGGTGCTGAGCGCGTCGCGCACCGGCATGCTGGGCTTGCTGGCGCTGGCGGTCTGGGGTGCGCTCGACCGCCAGCTGTCGCGCCGTTCTCGCACGTTGCTGTGCCTGTCACCGCTGATCTATGCGCTGTGCTGGCTCGGTCTGACGGCGTGGGCCGACTGGAGCGGCCACGTCTTCGGCGGCGCCGCGCGGCTGCGCAGCGAGGCCGATATTTCGAGCTCGCGTTTCCGCATCTGGGCCGACACGCTCGGCCTGATCGCGCAACGCCCGTGGTTCGGTGTGGGTTGGGGCGAGTTCAACCTGGCGTGGTCGCTGACGCCGTTTCCCGGCCGACCGGTCGCCTTCTTCGACCACACCCACAACCTGCCCTTGCAACTGGTGGTCGAGCTGGGTGGGCCGCTCGCGTTGATCGTGATGGCGCTGCTGATCCGGGCGCTGTGGCGCGCCTGGCCGGCGGCGGGTCGAACGACTTCCTCCGATCGCGTGCCCCGGCAAACGGTGCTGCTGCGCTCGGCCTGGATGATGGTGCTGCTTGTGGCGTGGCACAGCCTGCTCGAGTACCCGCTGTGGTACGCGTATTTCCTGCTGCCGGCGGCGTTTGCCTGGGGGATGTGTCTCGGTGCCGAGCAAGGCCCCGCAGCGCCCTCCGTTCGCACGGCGGTACCGCGCCGCGCGGCGCTGCCGTTGTTGATCGCCTCGGTGGCGTTGACCGCTGGCGGCCTGGCCTCGGTGGCCGACTACCGGTCGGTGGTGGCGATCTTCGAGCCTGGCGATGCGGCGCCACCGCTGGCCGAACGCATTGCCGCCGGACAACGCAGCTGGCTGTTCTCGCACCACGCCGATTACGCGGCCGCGACCACCAGCGCATCGCCCGTCGAGGTGCTGCAGGCGATGACCGGCGCCCGGCATTTCCTGCTCGACACGCGGCTGATGATGGCGTGGGCGCAAGCGCTGGCCGACAGCGGTGATGTCGAGCGGGCCCGCCACATCGCAGCGCGCCTGCGCGAGTTTCACAACCCGGCGTCGACGGAGTTTTTCGCGCCTTGCGATGCGGCCGAGCCATCCGCTCCCGCGTCCTCGCTGCCCTTCCAGTGCACGCCGCCAACGGCTGCGATGGACGATCGCGACTTCCACTGAACCCTCCTGCGGCGCGGCGGCAGAATCCATCCTCTGACCGGAAGACAAGCGAGCCATGACCCCCCCCGAAGCAACGCTGGTCAGCGACCTGGACCGACTGGCCCGGCTGCATGCGACAGGCCCACAGCAGCAGGCGGCGGCGCTGGCGATCGAGCTGACGCAGAGGCTGCCGAATCACCGCCTGGCGTGGACGGTGCTGGGTTCGATGCTGCAGGACGCGGGACGCACGCAAGAAGCCTGGCATTGCCTGGAGACCGCGCTGAAGCTGGCGCCCGACGATGCCGAAGTGAACAACCGCCTGGGGGTGATCTGCCTGTCGCAGAACCGTCTCGAGCAGGCCGAGGCGCTCTTCACGCAAGCGGTGGCGTCGCAGCCGACGATGGCGTCGGCGCTGGGCAACCTGGGCATCGTGCTGCATGCCCGGGGCGATCTGGCGGGCGCGCAGGCGCGCTTCCGGGAGGCGCTGGCGCTCCAGCCCGACAGCCCCGAGAACCTGGCGAATCTGGGGGCCATCCTGCAGGCACAGCGTCGAAGCGCGGAAGCGCGCGCCTGCTTCGAGCGCGCGCTGGAGATGTCGCCCCGGATGGCCGGAATCCACTGCAACCTGGGGCTGAACTGCATCGAAGCCGGCCTGTGGGCGCAAGCCGAAGCGTCGCTGCGAAAGGCGATCGAGCTGCAGCCCCAGCTCTACCAGGCGCATGACGGGCTGGGCCTGGTGCTGAGAGAGAAGCGACAACTGTCGGCCGCGGAGGCCAGTTGTCGGCAGGCCCTGGCGATCGCCCCGCAAGACCCGTCCAGCCTCAGTCATCTCGGAGTCATCCTCAGTGACTCGGGTCGCCTGAAGGAGGCCGCGGCCTGCCTTCGCCAGGCCGCACAGCTCAGGCCCGACGACGCGTCCTTGTTCACCTCGTACCTGTTCTGCCTGACGCAGGACGAGGCTGTCAGCGCGGACGAGTTGTTCCGCGAGCATCGGGCGTTCGGCGCGCATTTCGAAGCGCGGGCGGCGGTGCATCGAAAGGCGCACACCAACCAGCGCGATCCCGAGCGCAAGCTGCGCGTGGGCTTTGTGTCGGGCGACCTGCGCAATCACGCCGTGGCCTACTTCGTCGACCCGGTGTGGGCGGCGATCGATCGCGATCGGATCGAGATACGGGTCTACAGCACCTGCGGCGAGGAAGACTTCGTCACGGCGCACCTGCGCCAGCTGAGCGACGCCTGGGTTCAGGTCGAGTCGATGAGCGACGACGAATTGACCGAGCAGATTCGACACGACGAGATCGACGTGCTGTTCGATGTATCGGGGCACACGGCCCACAACCGCCTGCCCGTGTTCTGCCGCAAGCCGGCGCCGGTGCAGGTGACGTGGCTGGGGTATCCGAACAGCACCGGGCTGATGTCGATGGACTACATGCTGTGCGATCGATTCAATTCACCGCATGGTCTGTTCGAGCGTTACTACACTGAAAAATTCGCCCGCATCCCGACGTCAGGTGCGTTCATCCAGAACCTGGACGCGCCGCCCGTGAACGACTTGCCGATGCTGACGAACGGGTACGTGACCTTCGGCAGTTTCAACCGCATCAGCAAGCTCGGCGATCGGGTGATCGCCACCTGGGCGCGCGTCATGCACCGGGTCCCGGGCTCGCGCCTGTTGCTGGGCAGCGTGTCGGACGAACAGGTTCGCACCAGCCTGACGCAGCGCTTCGAACGTCAGGGCATCACGGCCGATCGTCTCGATCTCAGGCCGACGTTGCCGCTGAACGACTACCTGCGCCTGCACCACGAGGTCGACCTGATCCTGGACACCTGGCCGTACACCGGCGGCACCACCACCAACCACGCGCTGTGGATGGGTGTCCCGGTGCTGACGATCGAGGGTCCTTCGCGGGCCCACTGCCAGGCCGCATCCGGCATGGGGAAAATGGGTCTTCCAGAATGGATCGCGATGGATCCCGATGATTTCGTCGAGCGAGCCGTGCGGCTGGGGAGCGACCCTGCTGCGCTGGCTGCACTGCGCTCTGGCATGCGCGACCGATGGCGAAGCGCGCCTTTGCGGCAACCGACCCTGGTGGCTCGCGGCCTGGAGGCTGCGGCACGCCAGATGTGGCAACGCTGGTGTCAGGGGTTGCCTGCAGAGCATCTGGACATCGCGCTGCCGATGCCTTGACGAGAGACCATCAGACCATGTCCGCGACACGTGTTGTCATTTTCGGTGCCAGCACGTTCTCGAGCCTGGCTTGGTACTGCCTGACGCACGACAGTGACCACGAGGTCGTGGCGTTCACGGTCGACAGCGCCTTCATGTCCGGCCGCGTTCATGAAGGGTTGCCTGTGGTGCCCTTTGAAGAACTGTCGGCGGTCTACCCACCCGACGACGTTCAGTTGCTGATCCCGATGGGCTACCAGCAGATCAACGGCCTGCGCCGTGCACGATACGAAACGGCCAAGTCGCAGGGCTACCGATTCATCAGCTATGTCTCGGGTCGGGCTGGCGTGTGGCCCGACCTGCAGGTCGGCGAGAACTGCATGATCTTCGACCACGCGATCATTCAGCCGTTCGCGCGCATCGGTGACAACGTGATCGTGCGCAGCGGTGCGATCGTCTCGCACCACTGCTCGCTTGCCAGCCATGTGTTCGTCTCCGCAGGCGCACACGTCGGGGGCAATGTCAGTGTCGCCGAGCAAGCCTTCATCGGCCTCGGTGTCGTGCTGAAGCACGGCTTGACGATCGCGCCCCGGAGCTTCATCGGGGCCGGTGCGGTGATGCTCGCCGACACCGAGACCGAAGGCGTCTACATCGGCAACCCGGCTCGCCGCATCAGCCATGCGGCCCGCGAAACGATCTGAGCAGAACGGGGGCAGTCATGAACTTTCGCGACCGTGAAAATCGTGTTCATCAATTGGACCGGGGGAGATTCGTGCACGCTGTCAAGCGTTGCTGGCTCCGCAGAATCCCCTGAATTTCCAAGAATCTGCCGCCGAGGCGCGGAGCTGAAACCGACCGCATGATCCAAGCCAGTTGTCCTGTGCATTACGAGCTGTCATGAAGCCCTCGCTCTTGTTGTTGAGCGGAGGTTCGCTGGTTGGCGAGAACGTGATCGATGCCCTCGGGGATCGTTGCTCGGCCCTGCGCCTGGTCGCGACCAACACGCAGCCCTGGGCACCGAGCCTTGCGCGGGTGGATCGCGTCTGCCTGGCGCCGCCGACGGCGGGAGACCCGCAGTCTTTCAAGACGTTGTTGATGCAACTGGTCAAGGAAGAGCGGCCGGCTCTGGTGATTCCCTGCCGCGACGATGATGTGCAATGTCTTGCGCATTGGGCGGGTGAGCTGCGCGACCTCGGCGCTCAGCCACTGGTGGGCAGTCCCACTGCGGCGGCTCACATCGTTGACAAGTGGCGCAGTGCGCAGCTTTCGGTGGCCCGGGGCCTGCCTTTCGCCCGTTCGGCGCTGGCTGCCGATCCCATCGCCGTGGAGGCCTTGCTGGGTGACGTGGGTTGGCCTCTGATCGCCAAGCCTCGCGCAGGCTTTGCGTCGCTCGGCGTGCGCATCCTGCGTCAGTGGAACCAACTGGAAGCGGTGCTGGGTGATCCCGCCATGCTGGTGCAGGAATACCTGGGTTCGCGCGAGGCCCTGGCGGGCTACCTGGATGAACTCGAGCGCCTGGGCGTCCCGCTTTTCAACAGTTTCGAGGAGTCCAAGTACTCGCTGCAGGTCTTCATCGGGCCGGCCGGTGACATCGTCGATCACCTGGTGACCCGTCATTCAATGAAGCAGGGCAAGAGCGCCCAGGTCGAGGTGTGGGCGGACGCACAACTGGATGCGCTGGCCTTGCGTACGGCCGGGATTTTTTCCGAAGCGGGCTGGCGTGGCCCGCTGAACGTGCAGTGCCAGCACTGCCCCGACGGGCGGTTCGTGATCTACGAATACAGCGGCCGATTTACCGGGGCGACCAGCGCCCGGGCGCTGCTGGGCTACGACGAGGTGGGGTTGGCACTGGAGCAGTTTGCCGACTTGCCGTTTCGTCGTCGCGGAGAAGACCGAGTCGCGGGGCGGCAGGTCTTGCGCTCGTCACGCTCATGGCTGAGCCCGGCCGTTTGAAAATGCTTCGTTGCCATTCAAATTGAGCGCGGTGAGGGCATTTCTGTACAGGAGCTTCGGTAGAACCCCTTCTGAAAACGACAGCGCCTTGAAATTGTCGACGAATGCTTTTATGGGAGTCAATGGATAAGCGGAGCCGAAAAGAAACTTGTTTGAAAAACCCTCGAAATCTTTGTTGATTGCTCGCAACCAATCTTCATGACCCAAATGCCATAGATAACCTTCAGGGCTCAACCATATATTGTCCCTTCTCATGGCAGTGACAATGGCTTCTCTGACATAAGGATAACAACCGTGAGCACATATTATTCTTAAATATGGGAATTTTTGTGCCACGATTTCGATGTGATGCGGGTTTGCGTAATCTAAATACAAACCCCCTTTCAGTCCTGAGGTTTGAATGATCACGGTGCAATTCAAGCTCTGCAGCAAGCTGTACAAATCATCCAGGCGCGGATCGGATGGGTAGCACCCCGGAGCCCGTCCGGGTTCTATTCCAAACACTTTTATACCCAGATCATAGTAACACCTCTGGGTTTCTTGCAAACAATCGTGAAATGTATTGCTGACATCCAGGCCTCCGCAAGCGATGAACTCGGCAGGGCGCCTTCTTTGGATCTCTGCCAGATCGTCATTCGGGGTTTTTCGATCCGCAAAGGTATATTTACCCAAAGTGGCCCCGGGATTCATTCCAGATGAAGAAACTGCCGTGGTGATTCCGGCTTCCTGGATTTCCCTGAAAAAAGAATCCTCTGAACCCTCTTTCAAAGACTCTATCAAGTGTAATCTCCCGCTTTTCTGGAGTTGCTCTCTGTAGTATATTGCTGAATGACCGCCTGTGTATCTGCATCTGACGTCAATGATCATCGCTGCGCTCCCCTGGGAATTTAATTGTCGTCTCGCACCACGGTTCGACCTGAATTCCAGCCATGAATCTCCACGAACTCGAGTGGCCGGTGCGCGGTGACGCGATATGAAGCTGGCCCTCATGCAGCCCTATGCCTTCCCGTATCTGGGCTACTTCCAGTTGATGGGTGCGGTCGACCGGTTCGTGTTGCTCGACGACGTGAACTACATCAACGCCGGCTGGATCAACCGGAACCGATTGATGGGATCCAGCGGCCCCCTGCGCTTCACGCTGCCGATCGAGGGCGCGAGCCAGAACCGTCGACTGGGTGAACTGCAACTCGTGTCGGGACCGCTCTGGCAGGACAAGCTGCTGCGCACGATCGAGCAGAGCTACTCGCGCAGCCCCGGTTTCGCTCATGCCTGGCCGGTCTTCGAGGCGGTGCTGCGCTTCCCTGAACGGCGCTTGACCGCGACTGGCTGCGGCACTCGCTGGAGCGGGTTTGCGCGGCACTGGGCGTCAACACGCCGATGGTCTCGGCCGCAGCCGTGCATCCCGCCGGGGCGGCGCGCGGCCAGCGCCGGGTGGTCGAGATCTGCCTGCGCGAAGGGGCCACCGACTACGTCAACTCCGATGGTGGCCGGGCGCTCTACACGCCCGATGCCTTTGCGAACGAGGGCGTGCGCCTGCATTTCCTCACGCACCATCCGCGGCCCTATCCGCAACGAGGTGCGGCCTTCGTGGAACGGCTGTCCATCATCGACGTGATGATGTCCAATCCGCGTTGCGCGCTGCCGGGCCTGCTCGGTGACTACTCGATCACCCCGGCCGACGCCGGCCCCTCCCTTTGCAACGGACATCGACCATGGCTCGAGTCGTGATCTTCGGGCAGCGCGATTTCGCGCAACAGGCCCATTACTACCTCACTCAGGACTCGCCGCACGAGGTGGTGGCGTTTTGCGTGACGGCGGACCAGTGCGGTGCAGACACGGTGTTCGGCCTGCCGCTCGTCGCGCTCGAAGACGTGGTGCGCAGGTACCCGCCCGACGAGTTTCAGTTCTTCGTGCCGATGAGCGGGCGGTCGATGAACCGTGTTCGCGAGCACTTCTATCGCGCGGTCAAGGCCCTGGGCTACAAGCTGATCAGCTACGTCAGCTCGCGAGCGGTGGTGTGTCACACGGACATCGGAGAGAACTGCTTCATCCTCGAGCACGTCGACGTGCAACCGTTTGGCCGGATCGGCGACAACGTCGTCCTCTGGTGCAACTCGGCGGTGGGTCACCACAGCGTCGTTGGCGACCACTCGATCATCATCTCCGGCGCGATCATCTGCGGCCGCTGCACGGTGGGTCCGTGGAGCTACGTCAGCGCCCACAGCGTCATCGACAGCAACGTGACGCTGGCTGAAGGCACGCTGGTGGGCATTGCGGCCGTGGTGAAGGCAGACACCGAACCGTGGGGTATCTACACCGGCGATCCGGCGCGCCGACGCCGTGTCCGCAGCGACCGCTTCGAGTTCCTTTGAGAGGGGTCCGGCCTCAGGCCGTCCGACAAGACAGGACCAGCTCGATCACCCGGGTCACGTCGTCGTCTTGCAGCGCGGGGTAGATCGGCAGGCACAGCACCTCGCGTGCCGCCTTGGCGGCGTGCGGCAGGCGGTCCGGGGCGGCCGACGGCAAGGCGCTGTACATCGGCATGTCGCTCAGCAAGGGGTAGAAGTAGCGCCGCGCATGCACCCCGTGTTGACGCAGGTGGTCGTAGACGGCATCCCGGCTGACCGGAAAACCGTCACCGATGAAGATCGGGTAGTACGAATGGTTGGGCTGCGCCTCGGGCAGCGTGCAGGGCAGGCGGATGCCGTCCACCGAGCGCAGGCCGTTGTCGTACAGGCGCGAGATCTGCGCACGCCGGGCGATGAGCTGGTCCACATGCGGCAGCTGCAGCAGGCCGAACGCCGCCTGCACTTCGTTCATCTTGCCGTTGATACCCGCGGCGAGCACCGTCACCTCGCTGGCGAAGCCGAAGTTCTTCAGGTGGTCGATGCGCTTCTTGGTCCCGGCGTCGGGGCACACGATCGCGCCCCCCTCGAAGGTCGTGTAGACCTTGGTGGCGTGAAAGCTCAGCACCGACAGGTCCCCGTGATTGAGCACACTTTCGCCCCGGTACCGCACGCCGAACGCGTGCGCGGCGTCGTAGATCACCTTCAGTCCGTGGGTGTCGGCGATCTGCCTGATGCGGTCCACATCGCAGGGCGTGCCGTAGCAGTGCACAGGCATGATCGCCGTGGTGCGCGGTGTGATCGCCTGCTCGATGCCCTCGGGGTCGAGATTGCAGGTAACCGGGTCGATGTCGACGAACACCGGGGTCAGGTTGTTCCACAGCAACGAATGGGCTGTCGCGGCAAACGAGTACGGCGTGGTGATCACCTCGCCGGTCACCTGCAAGGTCTGCAGCGCCGTCAACAACCCCAGGGTGCCGTTGGCGAACAGCGACAGGTGCTGGATGCCCAGGTGCTCGACCAGTGCCGCTTCCAGCCGCTGGTGAAACGGCCCGCCGTTGGTCAGCACCTTCGCGTCCCAGATTTCGCGCAGGTACGGAATGAAGTCTTCCAGCGGCGGCAGGAAGGGTTGGGTGACGTAGATGGGCTTGTCGGCGCTCACGGCAGGAAGTGTCCTTGGAATGACGCTGGATTGGACACCATCACGCGTCGTGGCTGAGCCGATCTCTGAACCGAACGCGGCCAGGGCCGGGCGGGCACGACGGCGAGAATGCGGGTCTGAATCAGGTTGAAAGCCGATGATTCGATCGCATCAAGGAACAGACATGGCAGAAGAATTTGAAGTACGCGGCGCCCACGAAGCCCATCTGGAGAGTGCTGCGGAACACGACCCGAAAGGCATGGCGGGGCAACTGGCCGTCATCACTGCCGTGCTCGCGACCGTCGGCGCGATGTTCTCGTACATGGCCGGCTCGACTCAAGCCGATGCGGCCCTGCTGAAGAACGACGCGGCCATCCGGAAGACCGAGGCCGCCAATCGATGGAACTACTACCAGGCCAAGAGCAGCAAGCAAGCCCTCAGCGAGTTGGGCAGGGAACTGGCGGCAGAGGCCAGAAAGCCGTTTTTCGAAGGCGAGATCAACCGCTACAAGGCCGAGAAAGCCGACATCAAGCTCGAGGCTGAAAAACTGGAACAGGAGTCCGGCGATTTCGATCGCCAAAGCGAAGCGCGAATGCACCAGCACCATCGCTGGGCGCAAGCCACCACCGCGCTGCAGATCGCCATCGCGATGGCTGCCATCGCCTTGCTCACCCGAAAGCGCTGGCTCGAGAAAGCGGTGATCGGCGTCAGCGTCGTGGGGGTGATCGTCGGGGTGCTGGCCTACCTGCACATCTGAGGTGTGGCGGCCACGCGCCGTTGAAAAGTCAGGCTCCGACCGTTGCCGCGATCCAATCCCCGGATTTGCCACCGTGCTTCTCGAGGACACGAATCTGCCCCATCACCATGCCGCGGTCGGCGGCCTTGCACATGTCGTAGATGGTCAGCAGGCCGATCTGCACGGCGGTCAGCGCTTCCATCTCGACGCCGGTGCGGCCCAGCGTTTCGACTTGCGCGGTGCACGTCACGAGGCTCGCGGCGCGATCGATCTCGAAGTCGACCGCCACGCGGGTGATCGGCAGCGGGTGGCACAGCGGGATCAGTTCGGCGGTGCGCTTGGCGGCCTGGATGGCGGCGATGCGCGCCACGCCCAGCACGTCGCCTTTCTTCGCCTGGCCGCCCTCGATCAGCGCCAGCGTGGCCGGCAGCATGCGGATCTCGCCGCGCGCCCGCGCGATGCGGTGCGTTTCGGCCTTGGCCGACACGTCGACCATGTGCGCCTGGCCGGCCGCGTCGAAATGCGTCAGCGGCGACGTCGATGCGGGCGTTGAGGAGGAGCCGTCGGCAGGTGCGGTCATGGTCGGAAACAAAGCAGCAAAGTCAGGCTGGCATCATAGTGAGCAGACAAAGTGGACCTGGGCAGGGCTGCCGTCGGAGCGCCGGACCGGGAGCGATGCGTTTGAACTCGTCGGCGTGCAGGCAGTCACACCCACTTTCCGCTGTGAAAGACCCCTTGAATCACACACTCCCCACACCGCGCAGCGCCGAGACATCGACGCGCCTGGCTGGCCCGCGACGCGTGTCGCCCGGTGGCGGCCTGGCGCTGCGGCCGCTGCTGCGCCGACTGATCGTCGGGCTGCTCGGCGTGTCGATCGGCAGCAGCGTGCTGGCGCCAGCGGCGCTGGCGCAGGTGAATCTGCCGGCGCTCGGCGACACCGCGTCCGAAGACTTCAATCTGGGCACCGAGCGCCACCTGGGCGACGCGATCATGCGCGACATCCGGCGCGACCCCGACTACCTCGACGACCCGATCCTGCTCGAGTATCTGCAGTCGCTGTGGCAGCCGCTGGTGGCGGCCGCGCGGCTGCGCGGCCTGGTCGGCGAAGACCTGAACCAGCGGTTCGCCTACGAGCCGTTTCTCGTGCGCGACCGCAGCGTCAACGCGTTCGCGCTGCCGGGCGGCTATGTCGGCGTGCACCTGGGCCTGATGGCGATCACGACGACCCGCGACGAACTGGCTTCGGTGCTGGCGCACGAGATGACGCACGTCAACCAGCGCCACATCGCCCGCGGATTCGCCAACAGCAAGAAGCAAAGTCTGATCAGCGCCGCCGCGATGATCATCGGCGTGCTGGCGGCCACGCGATCAGGCGGTGGCGATGCCGCCAACGCGATGATCGCGGGCGGTCAGGCGGTCGGTATCCAGGGCCAGCTGAATTTTTCACGCGACATGGAACGCGAGGCCGATCGCATCGGCGCATCGATGATGGCCAGCGCCGGTTTCCAGCCGTCGGGCATGGCGTCGATGTTCGAGCGGCTGCAGCAGTCCTCACGCCTGAACGACAGTGGTGGCTACCCGTACCTGCGCAGCCACCCGCTGACCACCGAACGCATCGGCGAGGCGCGCGCGCGCCTGGGCACCAGCGTCCTCAACTCGACCGTTCCGCTGGTCACGTCGCAGGCGACCGCGCTCGAACACAGCGCAGCGCTGGCCCGCGCCCGCGTGCTGATGGACACACGGATCGATGCGCTGCGCCGCTGGCAGGCGCTCGATGGTGAAGGCAGCGCCGCCAGCGCGACGCTGGGCGAGCGCTTCGCCGACGCCTATTCGAGCGCGATGGCATCGAGCCTGATGCGCGACTGGGCACGCGCCGACGTGTCGATGAAAAGAGCCATGGACGTGGCGCACGGCGGCGCCACGGCGGTGGCGTCCATCGCCGATGTGGCCGAGACCTCGGCGCTGCCGCAGCGCGACGTGCGCGCCGAGCGCGCGGTGACGTTGCTCAAGGTGGAGTCGCTGCTGCAGCGAGGCGATCCGGCGCAGGCACAGGCGACCCTGAACCCGCTGACCCTGACGACCGGCCCGGTGCTGCCGGACGCCACCACCACCACGCGTCCCGTGATGCTGCTGGCTGCTCAGATCGCGTTGGCCCCGGGTCGCGTCAAGGACGATGCGCCGCTGCGCCTCAGCTCGGAACAGCTGCAGACCTGGGTCGCGCGCCACCCCGATGATCCGGAGGTCTGGTCGATGCTGGGTCGTGTTTCGGCGCAGATGGGCTGGGGCTTGCGGTCGCTGCGGGCCGAAGCCGAGTCGCGCTATGCCTCGGGAGACCTGCCCGGTGCCATCGACCGACTGAAAGCCGGGCAGCGACTGGCCCGCAGCGGCAGCAGCGCGGTCGACTTCGTGGAGTCCTCGGTCATCGACTCGCGGCTGCGCACGATCGAGGCGCAACGCAAGCAGTTGCTGACCGAACAACTGGGCTACAAGTAGGCTCGAATCTTCAGGTGAGGTGAGCGTGGCGCAACGGTGGATGCGGGGAGTTGCGCCAGTGCTGCTGGCCGTCGCGATGGCCTCGGCGTTCAGTGTGAGCGCCACCACGATCCGTGGCCTCAGCCCGCAGGGCGAGGTGGCGCAGGTGCGGCAGGTGGCGGTCACGTTTTCCGACGCGGTGGTGGCTTTCGGTGAGCCTCGCCTGCCCGATCCGATGGCGGTGGCCTGCATCGGTGCCACGGCCCGGGGCGCAGGCCTCTGGACCAGCGATCGCAGCTGGGTCTTCAACTTCGAGCAGCCGCTGCCGCCTGGGGCGCGCTGCACCGTGCAGGCGCGGCCCGACTGGAAGCCCCGCGGTTCGGGCGTGGCCGGCAGCGAGGGCGCGCTGACCGGTACCGCTTCCTTCGCCTTCAGCACCGGCGGCCCGGCGGTGGAGTCGATCCAGCCCTACGACGGCGCGACGATCGAAGAGGACCAGCACTTCCTGTTCACCCTCAACGGTGCCGCCACCGACGGCAGCGTGGCCGCCCACGCCTGGTGCGAGGTTGAAGGCATCGGCGAACGGCTGCCGGTGCGCATCGTGACTGGCGCGCTGCGCGATCGCATCGTCGGCGCTGCCGGCCCGCGGGCACTGAAGGACGCGAAGCGCGAGGCCGAGCGCCGGTCGCGGCTGGTCGTGCTGACCTGCCCGCGCCCGCTGCCGACCGACACGCCGATGCGCGTGGTGTGGGGCCGCGGCATCGCCGCAGCGGTGAACCCCGGCGTGGCGACCCACGTCGAGCAGCGTTTCGGCTTTCGCGTGCGCCAGGCCTTCACCGCCGAGTTCAGCTGCGAGCGCGAACGCGCCACCGCGCCCTGCCTGCCGATCCGCCCGCTGGTGCTGCGGTTCTCCGCGCTGATCGATCGCAAGCTGGCCGAGCAGGTCAGGCTGGTGCCGGCCGGCGGCGCCGCCGCGGCCGCCGGCAAGCCGATCGCGCCGGTGTTCGACCAGGACGACAAGGACCCGGAAGTCAGCTCGATCACGCTCGCGATGCGGGTGGCGGAAAACGCGGCGTACACCGTCGAGTTGCCGCCGAACCTGAAAGATGCCGCAGGGCGCGGGCTCGCGAACGCCGGCGCGTTCCCGATGAAGGTGAGTACCGGCGACGCGCCGCCGATCGCCAAGTTTTCTGCCGCGCCGTTCGGCATCGTCGAGCGCTACGGTGAAGCATCCAGCCCTGGCGCAGCATCAGCGCCACCAGCGATGCTGCCGCTGACACTGCGTCATGTGCAGGGCGACCTGCGCCCGGCGGCCCCCACTGGCTGGGTGCGTGTCAAACGCCTGCAGACCGATGCCGAGATGCTGGCCTGGTACGACAAGTTGCACCGCTTCCATGAGTCCGAACTCAGCGCGCAGGAGGCCGGCCTGCCGAAAGCCGAGTGGCTGACGACCGAATCGCGCATCGACGAGCGCGGGCGCACGACGAAGCAGCAGGTCGAACGCCGGGTGCAGACGCGCACGCTGTCGCTGCTCAAGTCCGACGCCACCGCAAGACGCCTCGATCTGCCGCAACTGAACGGCGGCGACCCGCGCCCGTTCGAGGTCGTCGGCCTCCCGCTCGCCGAGCCGGGCTACCACGTGGTCGAGATCGAGTCGGCGCGCCTTGGTCAGTCGCTGCTCGACCCGCGCGCGCCGATGTACGTGCGCACTGGCGTGCTGGTCACCAACCTCGGCGTGCACGTGAAGCTGGGCCGCGAGAACAGCGCGGTGTGGGTCACCTCGCTCGACCGCGGGCGGCCGGTGGATGGCGCCGACGTGGCGATCAACGACTGCTTCGGCAAGCGGCTGTGGGCCGGTCGAACCGATGCGCGCGGCCTGGCGATCGTCAAGCTCGCTCTCGACCTGCAGGTCGGCGAATGCCCGAACGAAGCGGGCTACTTCGTCACAGCCCGCAAGGCCGATGCCGACCCGCGCACGCCCCAGGTGGTCGACACCGCCTTCGTGTTCACCAGCTGGCAGAAGGGCATCGAACCCTGGCGCTTCAACCTGCCGACCAGCAGCGCCTCCGAGCGCGATGCCGTCGCCCACACCGTGTTCGACCGAACGCTGCTGCGTGCCGGCGAGACGGTTTCGATGAAGCATTTCCTGCGAGCTGAAACCTTGGCGGGTCTCGCGCCGTGGGATGCCGCTTCGCTGCCGACGCGCATCAAGATCGTCCACCAGGGCAGCGGCCAGCAGATCGTGCAGCCTCTGCTGTGGAACGGCACGCGCCACGCGCTGTCGACCTGGAACATCCCGCCGGCTGCGAAGCTCGGCCTGTACGAGGTCCTGCTGGAGCGCGATGTCGTCAACGAACGCCACCGCAGCAGCTGGAGCAGCGGCAGCTTCCGTGTCGAGGAGTTCCGCCTGCCGCTGGTCGATGCGCGCCTGAGCGGGCCAAGCCAGGTGCCGATCGCGCCGCGCGAGCTGCCGTTGAGCGTGCAGATGGGCTACCTGTCGGGCGGTGCGATGGCGAAGGCGCCGGCGGCAGTGTCGGCGCTGCTGAAGCCGCGCACGGTCGGCTTTCCCGGCCACGACGGGTTCAGCTTCGAACCTCCGCGCGAGGGTTCACCGGACAGCGATGCCGACGACGAATCGAACACGGCCCAGCGCGCGGATCGGCTGGTCGCCGACAAGCTGCCGCTGATCACCGACGCGCAGGGCGCGGCCACGCTGCTGCTCAAGGACCTGCCGCCGCTGACCCGTGCCAGCGAGCTGCACAGCGAGCTGACCTACGCCGACCCGAACGGCGAGGTGCAGACGGTGTCGACCCGCATCGACCTGTGGCCGAGTGCGGTGGTGCTCGGCATCAGGACCGGCGCGTGGGCCAGCCAGCGCGGCCGCGTTCAATTCAGCGTGCTTGCGCTCGACACGCGCGGCCAGCCGATCCGCGGCCAGCGCGTCGAGGTGCGGGGCCGCCTCTCGCAGACGCTGAGCAACCGAACCCGCATCGTCGGCGGCTTCTACGCCTACGACAACCGCACCGAGCTGAAGGATCTCGGCGTGGTCTGCAGCGGCAGCACCGACGAGCGCGGCGGTCTGGCCTGCGACGCGACGATGTCGGCGGCCGGCCAGGTCGAACTGATCGCTCAGGCGAAGGATGCGGCGGGCCGCGCGGCGCAGGCCGCGACCAGCGTGTGGATCACGAAGCAGGGCGAGTTGTGGTTCGCGCAGGACAACGACGACCGCATCGACGTGCTGCCCGAGAAGCCGCGCTACGAGCCCGGCGAGACCGCCCGACTGCAGGTGCGCATGCCCTACCGCGAGGCGACGGCGCTGGTCACCGTCGAGCGCGAGGGGCTGATCGACACCCGCGTCGTGACGCTGCGCGGTGACGACCCGACGCTGTCGCTGAAGATCGAGAAATCGTGGGGTCCGAATGTGTACGTCGGCGTGCTGGCGCTGCGCGGCCGCCTGCGCGAGGTGCCCTGGTATTCGTTCTTCACCTGGGGCTGGAAAGAGCCGCTGAGCTGGGCGCGTTCGTTCTGGTACGACGGCCGCGAATATCAGGCGCCGACCGCGATGGTCGACCTGGCCAAGCCGTCGTTCAAGTTCGGCGTGGCGGCGCTGCAGATCGGCATCGCGGCCCATGAACTGAAGGTCAGCGTGACGACCGACCGGCCGCAGTACGCGGTGCGACAGAAGGTGCTGGCACACATCAAGGTGACGCAGTCGGCCGACGGCCAGGCACCCGCTCCGGCCGGCACCGAGGTGGCGTTCGCGGCGGTCGACGAGAGCCTGCTCGAGCTGCGCCCGAACGACTCGTGGAACCTGCTGAACGGCATGATCCGCAGCCGCGCCTGGGGCGTCGAGACCAGCACCGCGCAGGGCGAGATCATCGGCCGGCGTCACTACGGCCGCAAGGCGGTGGCAGCCGGCGGCGGAGGAGGCCGCGGCGGGACGCGCGAGCTGTTCGACACGCTGCTGCTGTGGAAGGCGGTGGTCGTGCTCGATGCCCGCGGCGAGGCCACGGTCGAGGTGCCGCTGAACGATTCGCTGACGCGGTTCCGGCTGGTCGCCATCGCCGACGGGCCGGTCGACGCGGCCACGCCGACCTTCGGCACCGGCAGCACCACGGTGCGCGTGACGCAGGACCTGCAGCTGCTCGCCGGTCTGCCGCCGCTGGTGCGCGGCGGCGATCGCTTCGGCGCGCTGCTGACGTTGCGCAACACGACGGCACGCGAGATGAAGGTGCGTGCGACGCTGGCCGGCACGGCGAACCGCGGTGCGACCGAGATCGTGCGCATGCCGCTGTCGTTTGCGCCCCAGGAGCTGGTGCTGCCGGCCGGGTCGGCGAAGGAAATCGCCTGGCCGGTCGAGGTGCCGATCGATGCGTTCAGCATCGCCTGGGACGCTGCGGTCGAAACGGTGACTGCTTCGGGCGCTGCGGCGGCGAAGGACCGCATCAAGCTCACGCAGCTCGTCGCCGAAGCCGTGCCTGTGCGGGTGATGCAGGCCACGATCGCGCGGCTCGACGGCCCGTACGCGCTGCCGGTTGCGGCGCCGGCCGAGGCGCTGCCGGAGAGCGGCGCCAAGCGCGGCGGCCTGCGGGTCGCGCTGCAGCCTCGACTCGGCAGCGCGCTGCCCGGGCTGCGGCGCTACTTCGAGACCTACCCCTACTCGTGCCTCGAACAGAAGGCCGCCAAGGCATTGGGGCTCGGCGACGCGGCACTGTGGAGCACGCTGGTCGAGACGCTGCCGACCTACCTCGACGCCGACGGACTCGCCGGCTATTTCCCGCCGCGCGCGGGCGACGCGCCCCATGGCAATGACCGGCTCACTGCGCAGCTGATCGCGACGGCGCACGAGGCCGGGTTCGCGCTGCCCGACGCGGCGCGCAACGCGATGCTCGACGGCCTCACCGCCTTTGTCGAAGGCCGCATCGAGCGCCGGATGTGGGCACCCGCGTCGGCGCAGGGCCTGAACCTCGCGGTGCGCAAGCTCGCGGCGCTCGACGCGCTGGCGCGGCACGGCCGCGTGCAGGCCCGCATGCTGGGCTCGATCAACGCGACGCCGAATCTGTGGCCGACCGCGGCGGTGATCGACTGGTTCAATCTGCTGCGACGCTTGCAGGCGCAGGACATCGCCGTGCCCGATCAGGCCCGGCGCATCGAGCAGGCGCAGCAGATCCTGCGCAGCCGCCTTGCGCTGGGCGGCACGACGCTGAAGTTCAGCGACGAGGTCGGCGACCACTGGTGGTGGCTGATGGACAGCGCCGATGCGAACGCAGCGCGGCTGATCCTGGCGGTGCTCGACGAGCCGGCCTGGCGCGACGAGCTGCCGCGTATGGTGGTCGGCGCGCTGGGCCGCCAGCGCGACGGCGCGTGGTAGACCACCACTGCCAACCTGTGGGGCGCGATCGCGCTCGACAAGTTCTCGGCGAAGTTCGAGTCGCAGGCGCTGACGGGATCGAGCACCGTGCGGATCGACGTGAAGCCCTCGAGCGCCGCGCCGGTGTTGCCTGCGCTGGCATCTGGCGCCGTCGACTGGGCGAAGCAGCCCGCAGGCGGCGCGGTGACGCTGCCGTGGCCTGCCGAGCCGGCCATGCTGTCGGTCCGGCAGCAAGGCAGCGGCTCGCCGTGGCTGACGGTGCAGAGCCTCGCGGCGATCGCGCCGAAAGGACCCGTTCGCGCGGGCTACGGCCTCACGCGCCGCATCACGGCCGTGTCACGGAAGGACCCGTCGCGCTGGTCGCGCGGCGATGTGCTGCGCGTGCGGCTGGAGATCGACGCCCAGACCGACATGAGCTGGGTCGTCGTCAGCGACCCGGTGCCGGGAGGCGCGACGCTGCTGGGCTCGGGGCTCGGTCGTGACAGCGCAATCGCGGCGCAGGGTCGGTCGAGCGAGGCGGACACCGACTTTGGCGGCGCCTGGACGGCCTACGACGAGCGCAGCTTCGAGTCCTTTCGTCGCTACTACGGGCAGTTGTCGCGCGGTCGGCATGTCGTCGAATACACCTTGCGCCTGAACGCAGCCGGCCGCTTTGCGCTGCCGCCGACACGCATCGAGGCGATGTACGCGCCCGAGACCTTCGGCGAACTGCCGAACGTTGCCATCGACGTGGCGCCGTGAAGCGTGTCGTCTGTGCCGCTGCGCTGCTGCTGGCGCTGGAAGCCGGCGCCGTCGTGCCGCGCTTC
>JARXKP010000329.1 GCA_030271615.1 Pseudomonadota bacterium | reverse complement strand
GGCCGAGGATCACTGCGAACTCGTCACCCCCCAGGCGGGCCACGACTTCGGTTTCACGCAAGCCAGCCCGCAGGCGCGCCGCAAATAGCCGCTGCGCTGCGCAGCTCGGGCGCTTGCGGTGCGTGCTGAGCCGCAAACAGCATCGCGCCGATCAGGCCTGACCGCAGGCAGTGCGCTCAGGGCGACGAGCCAGTCAAGCTGTGATCGATTCGAGCTGGTCATCATGGCATCGGCTCAGAGTTGATGGTGCACGTCAAGCCCCGACTGCGGCCCTTCCTTCGGCACGACCCTGCGGTCGCTCCTCGTTTCGAGAATGTGTGCTTCGGACATCCGGAGTCTCCGGCAATCGGAACGAGCCGACCATCGGCGCCTGACTCGATTTGTCTTCGGCGATTGACCGCGCCCGTGAGGAATTTTCCGATCGCGCGTTCGGATTTCCCTGATCAGGTCTGCGAGTTGCCAAAGGTGGCGAGAAACTCGTCGACAAATCGCTGCGATCCCGTCAGCGTGAGCGTGACGGCATGCCACAGGCCGTCCTCCACGGTCACCTGAAGGTCATGATCCCAGTCCATCCCTTCGTCCGCCGGACCGTGCGTCTGCGGAAAGCGATGCCAGGCCCAGTCCAGCACCTGCTGCACCTCGGCCATCACCGCAGCATGGTGCTCGGCGGAGGTGGAAGCCATCGCTTCGACGGTCGTGACGCCTTCGGCGCCCTCGCTGAGGTCGATCGTCAGGTAATGCAACGCAGACATGCGGGGTGGGGTTTCAGACAAGGAGATTGGACGCCAATCTGCCAGAAGTCGCCGCCGGCAGACCCTGAGCGACGAGCGACGTCGCCGGATGCGCGATCCGTTTTTCTGCGGTGACGAATTCGCCATTCTTCTGCGCGGCGAGTGCGACATCGAAGCCGCCGAGGCACTGGCCGACAAGGTGCTGGCTGCGGCCAGCCAGCCCTTCGATATCGACGGTCGAAGCGTGCGGGTCAGCGCAAGCATCGGAGTGGCCGTCATGGCCCGTACCGATGCTGGCTTGCGCGAACTGCTGTCGCGCGCCGACGGCCTGTTGTACCGGGTCAAGGCCGCCAGGTTTCCCGTTCGGTGGAACTGGCACGGTCGGACACTGCGGCGCCCGCGCAGGGACACGTTAGCTCAGCGCGATCGAAGGCTCTGCGGTCTGACGCGTGAACCTGCGCGCCGCTTGCCCGCGGCGGGTGTCGCCGGGCGGGGCGTGAGGTCGCCAGCGCCGCTGACCTGCTCCAGCCACAGCAGCGTGTCGATGTGCGAGATGAAGGCGTCGAGGTACTCCGGCGACAGGTCGCGCATCGCCTGCAGCGCGCGGTTCACGAGGTGTGATGAGTTCAGCGGACCGGCCATGGCGGGCACCTGGGCCAAGGCCTGGCGCAGACGCTGTTCGGCCCGAAGGCGCGACCAGGTGCCCTTGAACGCCGTCACGGCCTTCAGCGACCCTGGCGGTGTCGCAGGGGACGACCCTGCCGTTCCCGGCGCATCGGTCTGGCGCGTTGCACCGGGCCTTGGCGGCGAAGGCGCAAGCACGGGCAAAGCCGGCGAACGCCCGAGTCGGTCGATCAGTTCGGACAGCCCGGCCAGCGCGCTGCGCCGCGCCGCGGGCTCGTCCGGCGCCGTGTCGGCCTGGGTGGTAAGGGACTTCGCCGCGGCGCGTTCGGCCAGCAGATCCTCGACGCGCCGCATCAGCAACTGCCGCGCCTGGCCCTGCTGCGTCGCGGCGCGGCGTGCCAGGGCCTCGATGACTCCGAACCCCACCGGGTCGACCTGCGCCGCGCCCCGCGCGCGCCAGACCTCGACCACGGCCATCGGATCGAGGCCCGAATCTCCCGTCCCACAGACGGTCACCGGACGGTCCTCCACGCCGCGTGCTTCGGAACGGCCATGCGTGCTCATGCCGGCCTCGCGTCCGCCGGCTTCGGCCGCGGGGTCGGCGCCATCTCGACACGCCGATTGAGCGCGCGGCCGGATGCGTCGGCGTTCGAGGCCACCGGTTGTTCGGCCCCGAAGGCGGCCGCGAAGACGGCCGACGAGGGCACGCCGTCCTCGATCAGCGCGCGCATCACGGTGAGCGCGCGCTGGGCCGAGAGCTCCCAGTTGTCGGCGAACTTCGCGCGGCCACCGTCTCGCACCTGGCGGTCGTCGGTGAAGCCGCTGACCATCAGCACTTCGTCGCGCGAGGTCAGGTAGGCGGCCAGCGGCCCGGCCAGGCTCTTCAGCAGTTGCCGACCCTCGGGCTGCAGCTCGGCGGAATTGAACGCGAACAGCACGCTGCCGCTGATTCCGATGCGCCCGTTGGCCAGCGTCACGCGGCCGGCCGCCAGCGGGATGGCCAGCGCACGTTCCAGCTCGGAACGGCGTTGCGCCTCGGCCTGGCGCTGCTGCACTTCGGACTTCAGCCGCTCGGAGAGGTCGAACTGCATCGCCAGCGCGCACACGAGGATCAGCACGAAGGCGCCCAGCAGACCGGCCATCAGGTCGCCGAAGACGGCCCACACGGGCGTGGTCGGCTCCAGGCTGTCGTCGAGCTCGTCGTGCGTCGTCATGCCGCGTCGGCCCCCGCAGGCGTCCTCGCCAGTTGCTGCAGGTCCTCGACGATCTGCTTCTGCGAGCCCAGCGTCAGGTCGATGATTTCACGCGCCTGCGCCACGTAATAGGCCAGCTGCTCGTCGCTGCGCGCCATCGAATGGCCGAGTGCGGCCTCGATGCGCTGCAGCTGCGCCGTCAGCTGCTCGCTGGCGCGGCTGAACAGCTGCACGGCCAGGCCGAAGCCTTCGCCCAGGCTCGCCACCTCGGCTGCGCTGCCCGTCACCTGCGCGGCGACGGACTGCAGCGTGCGCGACTCGGCCTCGACGGTCTCGGCGAAGCGCCCGCCCACGCGGTCCAGCACGTCGGTGGTGGTGTGCACCAGCGCGTCGATCGCAGCGCGCTGTTCGGTGCTGGCGTGGTTCACGGCGTCGAGCAGGCCGCCCAGCGTGCCCATCAGGCGGTTGCGCTCGTCCAGCATCGCGTTGTCGCGCACCAGACTGTCGCTGAGTGCGCGGCGCAGCTCACCGATGACCTCCGCCGCGGCGCGCGGGGCCTCCGACGCCGTCTGCACGAGACGCGCGATCTCGACGATGGTGGCGCGCGCGTGTGCCTCGGCCTGCGCGGTGATGGCCTGCGCGGTGTGCTCCAGCGTCGTGCAGATCTGCTGCTGGCGCTCGGCCATCGCGGTGCCGTCTTGCTGACCCTGGCGCTGCAGCGTCGCGGTCATCGCGGCCAGGCCGTCGTGGAAGGCGGTCATCCGTTCGCCCTCGCGCGCGGAGGAGGTCGCGTCTGCGGCGGAGTGCGCCTCGGCGACGCTTCGCAGCAGCGCGGCGGCGTGCTGTTCGAAGCCTGCCACCGTGGCCGACAAGGCATCGCCCGTGTGCTGCATGAGCGCTTCGTTGTCTTGCCGTTGCTGTGCCAGCGCCTGGCCCCAGGACTCGGACCACAGGCCCGCGCTGCGGTCCATGCGCGCGGCGACACCGTCCAGCAGCGTGGCGGAGCGCTGCTCGAAGGTCTGCGCGAAGCGG
>JARXKP010000030.1 GCA_030271615.1 Pseudomonadota bacterium | reverse complement strand
ATGTGGACAACGCCGACCTGAGCCTGCGTCCGGGCATGACGGCCACCGCCACCATCACCGCGACGCAGCGCAATGACGTGCTGCTGGTGCCCAACACCGCGCTGCGTTTCACGCCGACCGTGGCCACGACGGCTGCGCCAGCGGACAAGAAGGGCATCGCGTCGAGCCTGATCCCGCGCATGCCGAGCGGCAACACCCGCAGGCCGGCGGCTGTCGGCGCGAGCACCGCCACCGCGAAGCAGGTGTGGGTGCTGCCGGCGGGCGCCGGCTCGGCACCGGTGGCCGTGGCGGTGACGCCGGGCATCAGCGACGGCCGCATGACCGAGATCACCGGCGGCGACCTGAAGGTGGGCATGGCGGTGATCACCGCCCAGAAGGTCACCGCGTCCCGATGACCGACAGCCTGATCAGTCTGCGCGGGGTCACGAAGCGCTACGGCAGCGGTGCATCGGAGTTGCTCGCCTTGAAGGGCATTGACCTCGACATCGGTGCGGGCGAGTTCGTGGCCATCATGGGGCCGAGCGGATCGGGCAAGTCGACCGCGATGAACATCCTCGGCTGCCTCGACACGCCGAGTGCCGGCCAGTACCTGTTCAAGGGCGCGCATGTGGAGTCGCTGTCGCGCGATCAGCGCGCGCGGCTGAGGCGGCGCTTTCTGGGCTTCGTGTTCCAGGGCTTCAACCTGCTGGCGCGAACTTCGGCGCAGGAGAACGTCGAACTGCCGCTGCTCTACCGCGGCGACAGTGCCGGTGCGCGCCGGGAAGCCGCAGCGCGGGCCCTGCAGTCGGTCGGTCTCGGTGGTTGGGAGCAGCACACGCCCGCCGAGCTGTCGGGCGGACAGCAGCAGCGGGTGGCGATCGCGCGTGCCATCGTCACCGAGCCCGCGGTGGTGCTGGCCGACGAGCCCACCGGCAACCTCGACACGCTGCGCAGCCACGAGATCATGGGCCTGCTGATGGCGCTGAACCGCGACCATGGCATCACCGTGCTGATGGTGACGCACGAGCCCGACATGGCGGCCTATGCGCGACGCATGGTGCATTTCATCGATGGCCGCCTCGACAGCGACGTGGTGAATCCGCACCCAGCCACCGGCGCGCCGGCCGATCTCGGCGTGGCCGAGACCACCTGAGCGACGTCACCTGACCGACATCCCATGACCGAGACGCCATGAAAGCGAGCCCCTGATGCTGTACAGCGTCTTCATGCTGGCGCTGCGCTCGGTGCGGCGCAACCTGCTGCGCTCATTCCTGACCATCCTCGGCATCGTCATCGGCGTCAGCGCGGTGATCACGATGGTGACCCTGGGCAACGGCGCCACGCAGGCGATCGAGACGCAGATCACCAGCCTCGGCACCAACCTGCTGATGGTGATGCCGGGCCAGCGCGTGCCCGGTGGCGGCGGGGGTGGCGGCGGCGTACCGCAGTTCACCGAGGCCGACGCTGAGGCGATCCGCTCGCAGATCGGCGGCGTGGCGGCGGTGGCGCCGCAGGGCCGCCTGAGCGTCACCGTCGTCGCCAACGGTCGCAACTGGGCGACCACCGTCTACGGCAGCACCAACGAATGGTTCGAGACCGGCAACTGGAAGCTCGCGAGCGGCCGCATCTTCGACCCCGACGAGCAGCAGGGCGGCGCGGCGGTCTGCATCATCGGCGAGACGGTGCGGCGCGAGCTGTACGGCGGCACGGCCGGCCTGACCGGTCTCGGCGAAGCGCTGCGGGTCAAGCAGTTCTCGTGCGACGTGATCGGCATCCTCGCGTCGAAGGGCCAGGGCGGCATGGGCGACCAGGACGACGCGGTGGTGGTGCCACTGCACACACTGCAACGGCGCGTCACCGGCAGCCGCAAGGTCAGCACGCTGCTGGTGTCGATGCAGGACGGCAGCGACAGCGCGCCGCTGAAGGCGAGCCTGCGCCAGCTGATGCGCGAGCGCCGCAAGCTGGCCGAGGCCGACGACGACAACTTCAACATCTTCGACACCCAGCAGCTGGCCGAGACGCTGTCGGGCACGATGGGCGTGCTGACCAGCCTGCTCGGCGCGGTCGCGGCGGTCAGCCTGCTGGTGGGCGGCATCGGCATCATGAACATCATGCTGGTCAGCGTGACCGAGCGCACCCGCGAGATCGGCCTGCGCCTGGCGGTCGGCGCACTCGAGAACGAGGTGCTGCTGCAGTTCCTGATCGAGGCGGTGGTTCTGTCGGCGTTGGGCGGACTGGTGGGCATCGTCATCGCCACCGTGGCGTCTTACGCCTTGTCGGGCGTGATGGGCGTTCCCTATGCGTTCGATCCGTCGATCAACCTGCTGGCGTTGCTGTTCTCGGCCGCCATCGGTGTGGTGTTCGGCTACTTTCCGGCGCGCCGCGCCGCGCGGATGGACCCGATCGAGGCGCTGCGCCACGAGTAGGGTGTCCACGCGCCGTCGCTGCGGCGGGCCTGAGCCGTTCTGCCACCTTGGTCTGTTTGACGGCGATGGGGTACTTCGACCTGGTACCCGTCGTCGCGCGGGGCGTTGAGCCCTGCGCATCCTGGCGCCTCGACTTCAGTCGAGCAGCACCAGGTTGCCGTCTTTCTTCGCTGCCTCGACCTCTTCACGCGGCAATACGGCAGAACGCTGACCGGATGCGCCCCAGATGATGTCGATCGACTGATCGTCCATCTGCTCGATCAGGCAGGGACCGAGAGGAATGTGGTGCCTGTTTCCGCCCTCGACCCGGTAGGGCACCGGGCCGGTGATGCGTGCGCTGTGTGTCGTGATGGTCATGGCCGTGCTCGTTCTGGAGGAGTTTTTTTCTTCACCGTGATGGCGTCCGCCGGTCAATGGCCGCGGCGTCACGTCGAAGCCGGATGAGCGACAAGCGCGACAGGTTCCCAGTCGAGCTCTGCCACCACGTCCTGCTGCAGTTGTGCGTCGATTTTCATGGTCGCCGTTCCGGCTCGTTCAGACGCCGCAAGGTTGCGCCGGCCGCGCGGTGGGGTCTGTGCGGCAGCGCACGGGCCGCAGCAGCGAAAGATCATTCGGTTTCGCTCCAATGTGCGCCGCCGCACGGTTCGCTCGACGCAGCGCGCGTACGCTGGCTTTTCGTCGGGGTTTTCATCGACGACGCGGCCGCCGAGGCCGCGCCACTTTTCCTGGAGGTTTCCATGAAACAGCAGAACAAAGGTCCGGTGCCGAAGCCCGGTCCAACCCATCCTTCGCCTGCGGTGGAGGCCGACCGGCAGAAGCAGAAGGCCGAGCCGATCGAGGTGCTGGGCCGGCACAAGAACACCGGTCAGAAGGATCACAAGGGCGCCCGTTGATTCACCCGTGCCGCGGTTCGGGGAGACCCGTTCAGGCACCCCTCTGAGAAACCGCCTCACATGAGCACTCTTCAATCCGGACAACCGCCGCTGGCCGCTGGAAATCCCCATCCGGCCATCGTCTGCAATGCCCTGCGGGACCTTGCGCCGCCTCTGCGCGAGTCCGCGATCGGAGGCGTCCCGAGCGGCCGCCACTTCATCGCACTGCTCGAAGCCTTTCGGGCCACCGGCGGCACTGCCCCCGGCGAGATCGTCGGCCGCTTGCTCGAGGAGCACCATGTCGGCGACGACGTCAGCCTGGCCCGGCTCGTCTACACCGGACAGGTCTTCGGATTCGAATGGCGCAGCAGCTTGTGGATACCGATGTTCCAGTTCGACGTTGACGACCTGTCGGTCCGGTCCGGTCCGCAGCAGGTGCGGGCGAAGCTGCCCACGCTGTGGTCCGGCTGGCGCGTGGCGTCGTGGTTTGCGCAGACGAATGTTTGGCTGGATGGGCAACGGCCGGTCGACGTGATCGCCTTGAACCTGGAGGCCACGCTGCGGGCCGCCGATGCCATGCGGACGCTCAGCGCCATGAGGCTGCCGATGCCATCGCCCTCGCAGCGCGCCGCGCAGGCGTGAAAGCGGCGTGCCGCCGCAGGGTGGGCGTCGATGATGTCCGCCGACAAGCCGACTGACCGTTCCGCCGCGCCCGCATCGCCCGCGGGCCGGCCGACGTTGAACCCCGACGTTCTCAGGCTCGGCTGGGTCAGCTTTCTCACCGACCTCAGCTCGGAAGCGGTCTTCTCGGTCTTCGCCGTGTTCTTCACGTCGGTGGCGGGGGCATCGAGCGCGTTGCTCGGACTGATCGAAGGGCTGGCGGATTTCTCGGCTTCGTCCTTGAATTACCTGTCCGGCTGGCTGTCCGATCGCAGCGGCCGGCGCAAGCCCTTCGCGCTGGCCGGATACGGTTTCTCGACCCTGGCGAAGTCGCTGCTGCTGGTCTCGGTTTCGGTGGCCGCGTTGGGCTCCTTCCGAGTCATCGAGCGGCTCGGCAAGGGCTTCCGGGGCCCGCCGCGCGATGCGTGGCTGTCGTCGCTGGCCGACCCCGCAACGCGCGGCTATTCGTTCGGTGTCCACAAGGCGCTGGACAAGGCCGGGGCGGTGTTCGGCCCGCTGGTCGCCTATGCCCTGCTCCGGTGGCTGGGGGAGTCGGCCGACGCCTACCGCCTGTTGTTCTGGGTGGCCTTCGTTCCGGCCGTGCTCAGCGTCGTGTTGCTGGCGTTCATGACGGACCGGCCGGGCACGCCCCATCAGCGCGAGAGCATGGGCCAGAACTGGCGCGCCCTGAGCCCCGCGTTCAAGCGTTTCCTGTGGCCCGCCGGGATCTTCGCGCTGGGCTACTACAGCCTGGGCTTCCTGCTGTTGAAGGCGCATGCCTTCGGGTTCAGCGTGTCCGCCACGGTCCTGCTCTACGCCCTGTTCAATGCGGTGTGTGTTGTCGCCGCGCCGCTGGTGGGACGGCTCGGCGATGCGGTGGGCCGCAGCCGCGTCGTGGTACTCGGCTATGCGCTCTACGGCCTGATCAACCTCGGGCTCGTGTTTGCCGGGCAAGGCTGGCAAATCGTGGCGCTGTTTGCGGTCTACGGCGTTTTCTATGCCGTTGAAGAGGCTCAGAGCAAGGCCTACATCGCCGACCTGGAACCTGAACGTCGCGCCACCGCGGTGGGCGCCTACAACTTCGTCACGGGGGTGCTCTATCTGCCCGCTTCGCTGGTGGCGGGCGCCCTGTGGACCGTGGATCCCCGGCTGGCCTTCGGCCTGGCGACCTTGCTGAGCGCCTCGGCGATCGCCGTGTTCGTCTCGACCCGGCGCGCTGCATCAGGCCGTGGCGCCGTGCTCAGCGGCCCGGCTGCGCCGCCGTGAGACGCGCACGTCGACCGCTGTCGGCGATCTGACGAAGCACACGCTATCGCCATCCGTGAACCGTTGCAGGTGCCGCCGACCGAGGCGGCCCGACGCCATCGGCTGTGCCTCGCCGAGGCTGGCGCTCCGTCCGCGTTTCTTCGGCACGTAGCATTCGCCCACCCTCGACTCTCGGTCCCCCCGATGACCTCTCCTGTGCGAGCTTTGCTTCTGCTTGCCACGCTGACGCTGGCTGCCGCCTGGCCCGGTGGTTGCCCCTGGGCTCGGGAGGCGACGCCGCGCGATCGAATTCGCGAACGGCTGCTCGAGCGGCAGCAGCAGAAGGCCGCTCCGGCCACGGAGCACGAGACCCCGGGACGCCTCACGAAGCCGGGCGACACCCGCCACACCCTCGATCACGGCGGTCTGTCGCGCGACTACATCGTGCACGTCCCCCGAAGCTACAACCCGACCACGCCGACGGCCGTGCTGCTGGCGTTTCATGGTGGTGGCGGCAACATGCACTTCCAGGCCGACGACGAGAACTACGGACTGATCAGCAAGTCCGAGAGTGCCGGCTTCATCGCGGTCTTCCCGAACGGCTACAGCCCGTTTCCCGGCGGCAAACTGGCCACCTGGAATGCGGGTGCCTGCTGCGCTGCCGCACGCGACAAGCACATCGACGACGTGGGCTTCGTTCGTGCCGTGGTCGCCGACGTGCAGCGTCGGTTCAACGTCGATGCACAACGTATCTACGCCACCGGCATGTCCAACGGCGGCATGCTGACCCACCGGCTGGCCTGCGAGACGGCTGACCTCTTCAAGGGCGTCGCCGCGGTGGCCGGCACCGACAACACGACAAGCTGCTCGCCGTCACGTGCGATCTCGGTTCTCGAGATTCACGCGCGCAACGACGACCACGTGCTGTTCGAGGGGGGCGCCAGCGCCGGCGCTTTCCGCGACGAGTCCAAGGTCGCTGACTTCACGTCGGTGCCGGAAACCATCGCGCGATGGACGCGTCGGAACCACTGCGATCCCGCACCGACGCGTGTGCTTGATCGACCCGGCGCCTACTGCGAACGCTATTCGGGCTGCCGCGATGCTGTGGCGGTGCAACTGTGCGTCACCGAGACGGGCGGCCATTCGTGGCCGGGCGCCGCCAAGGTGCGTGGCGGTAAGGAGCCGGCGTCGCAGGCGATCTCTGCCGACGACGTGATGTGGGACTTCTTCAGCCGGTTGTAGCGTTCTGCCGGCGGCGCTGGCCGGCCCCGTCGTTCACGGTGTCCTTTCGAGGGCGCGAGGTTCCCGGCGCTCCGGCGCTGGAGCCCGCGCGGATTCGGCAGGTCGGGCTGATGATCGCGAGTCGGCAGGCAGATCGCTTCGCGCTGGAGACTCGCTCGCTGCAGCTGGTTTGAGGCGCCGTGAATCCTGCAGTGGCCTCGGGTGTTCATCGGGCGGCGCGATCAGTGAGCGCAGCCGCGTCTCGATGCGTGGCACATCGTCCGGCAACGGCACGTCCTTGTCACGCGACAGTGCCAGCAGCAATGCCAGCAGGGTCTGCTCGTTCTCGCTGGTCACCTTGCGGTTCAGCGACCGGTTGAGCAGCTCGAACGCCTGCGCGTGGTCTCCGTTGCGTGCGGCCTGGTGGGCACGCCGATAGTCGCCGGCGGCGGCCACCGGGCCGCTGAATTCAGCGTTGCGGCCTTGCACCTCCAGCCCCGACTGCAGTCGATCGACTACCGTCCAGGCTGCACGGTAGTCGCCTGCGAAACGGGCGAAATCGAAGATCGCCAACGCGCCTGCCGCATTGCGCAGCGTGGCCAGTCCCGGGGCAGGCTCGGGCCGGATCTTGCGTGCCGCATCGCTGTCCTGACGAACGAAGATGGCGGCGCTGGGTCCGATGTAGACGAGGCGCCATTGCATCGACCGCACGAAGTTGCGCAGCAAGGGCCCTTTGGCGTAGTCGATCAGCGCGACATCGGGACCCGGGTACTTGTCCAGGAAGGCATCAAAGTTCTCGCCCGAAACGAACTGCTGGTGGTCATCGAACCACGCGAGATACGGGAACGACCTCGCATCGACCATCACCTTCACGGAGTCGTTCAGCTTCCACAGCAGGTAGCCGCCTGTCTCGAAGGTGTTGTAGATCGGCCCGTGAAAGCCCGAACGCGCCAGGAATTCCGTCTCGTCGACCGGGTTCAATGTGCCGATGCCGAAGCCGAGCCAGCCCTGTCCGTCCTGTGGCCGGGTGGTGCGGTCGACGATGGTGTGCGCGACCGCCAGGGCGACGAGCAGGGCGCACAGGCCCTGCGCGAAGGGATGCGAATGCGCTCGGCGCCGGGTTTTCCGCTTCGAAGGCGCCCCCGTCGTGGGTTCCGGAGCATCAGCGGATTGCGGGTCTCGGTCGGTGGCGAGGGCCTGAGCCGGCGAGACCAGCCAGACCGCCGCGTAGCCGAACACCGCGACAAAGACATGCATCGAGCGCAGGTCAAGCAGATACAGCGGCAAGGTGCCGATCACCAACAGCAGGGGCGCGAAGTCGAAGCGTTTGCGCCAGGACGCCCTGCGCCTCCATGCGCGCCAGCAGAGCGCGCCGAGCGTGCCGAGCATCAACAGCAGCGCTGCCGTCGCTTGGGGCTGCCATCCGTCGTCCGAGAACATCGATCGATAGGCGTTGTTCCACGCGACGTCGGGTTTGGCGCTGGCGTTCCACACGTAATCGTTGAAGAGCTGCCATGGGTACTCGACGCCATAGGGCGTCGCCAGGGCACACAGCCCGCACGCCGCGAGCAGCCACCTCAGGCATCGCGCCGACATGGCGATGCCATTCGACATTCGCCGATTGATCAGCTCGCCCGTCGCCATGGCCGTCAATACCGGCGCCATCAGGATGAAGCCGCCGTGGCTGTTGACCCAGATGAGCATCGTGACCGGCAGCAGTGCCAGGTAAAGCACTGCGCTCCGCTCGCCGTTCCGATCGGCGCGCTTGGCCTGGAAGTAGGCCCACAAGACCCCGTGCGTGAAGACCACCGAGAACAGCTCGGGCTTGGCTTGGATGACTCCGCCGCTGGCCAGCACGACGATCAGCAGCACCATCACCAGCATCGGCGACAGCGTCATTCCCATGCGGTGCGCATAGCGCCACAGCAGCCCGACGATCAGCAGCGGTGCCGCATAGCAAAGCGCGAACAGGCCCGGCAGTCCGAAGGCATTCCACAAGCCGTACAGCGCCAGCTCGGCGATCCACGCGCAGTAGATCGTCGCGTTCGAGGTCGGTGTCCACGAGAACGCCGTGTGATCGAGGACCAGCGTGCCGCGCTCGATCATCTGCCGCGCATAGGCCATCTGCCAGAACAGGTCGCTGTCGAGGATCGGAGATGCGAACCGCACCGCCAGCGCCACCGCGGCGAACGCCAGCAGCACCCATGCGGTCGGCCGCTGGTAGTACAGATCGGCCGCTGTCGAACCGCCGTTGCGATGTTTCATGGAGCTGAAATGCTTGTGGTGGCACCGCGCTGCGCCAGCGACGCGCTGGCAGCTTCGAGCACGCGCACTACGCGCACCACGCGCACCACGCGCAGGCCGCAGGTGCCGTCGGTGCGTGGCGACACGCCATCGCGGATGCAGCGCGCGAACTCGGCGCACGCCGTGCCCAGCGTGTCCAGTCGCGATGGATCCGCGTCGGAGACGGTCTTGACGGCAAGTGCATGCGAGGCCTTTCGCCACGGTAAAACTCGTCGAGTATTCCAAGAAAAAACGACGCTGCGCAGGGCAATCCGCGACTTTCCACAGATCACCCCCTGGATAGAGGGAGCGTCGACGTACTGAACCGCCCCACAGAAATCGGGGCGGATGCGTGCGCCAGCGAACAGAGGTTCGGGTGCTGCATCAACCACACTGACGCATGAATTCGCACCCCTTCGCCTGTCCTCCGATCCGCGCTTCGCTACATCCCCAGCCGACAACGCAAGCCGGCCATTTCGTCCTCGAGTCGCTGGCGAGAACGACGCGACAGGTGCTCCCCGATCTGTTCGGTCCCGAGGCGACGGCGCGACCCGAGGCCTCGGTGGCGGATGAGACACCGATGAATTCACCTTGCCTGTGAGGCTCGGATACTGCACGCCCGTTCACTCGACGCGGTTCAGCGACGTCTTGCCGCTTGCACCGGCACGCGCGATGCGGTCAGGCTCGGGGTCGCATGTCCGTTGGCTGTTTCTGCTGATCGGTGTTTGGATGCTCGTGTGCGGACTGGCTCACGCAGACGCTGGCGACACGAGCGATGACGACCTGCTCCGGTCGAGCGAGCAGTTTGCGCGCGAGGTCGATCACCGGCTCGATGTGCCGCTTGCCGACCAGCAGCGCTACCTCGTGCTGCTCGAGCAGGCGCTGAGCGACGCCCGTTTGTCGCCGGACCTCGCCGAGCAGGCCTTCGTGCTTGTCGATCGCTGTCCGCAGATACAAGCGGCCTTTGTCGTCGTTCGCACGAAATTCGGCGGTTGGCACTGGATCGGAGCCACCGCGGTGTCGACCGGCCGGATCGGTACCTTCGAACACTTCCTCACGCCGCTGGGCGTTTTCGCGCATTCGCTCGACAACCCCGACTTTCGCGCGGAAGGCACGTTCAACAAGAACCACATTCGAGGCTACGGCTTGCGTGGCAGGCGTGTGTTCGACTTCGGCTGGCAACTGGCGGAGCGAGGCTGGGGCGATGGAGGCACCAGCCAGATGCGACTGCAGATGCACGCGACCGACCCGCAGGTGCTCGAGTCGCGTCTCGGGAGCGTGGCGTCCGAGGGTTGCATCCGCATCCCGGCCACGCTGAACGTGTTTCTGGACCGGCGCGGGATTCTCGATGCCGACTACGAAGACGCGCAGGCTGGCGGCCAGAAGCTGTGGGTACTCCAGCGCGACCGTCAAACCGTGCCCTGGCCGGGTCGGTACATGGTGACCGTCGATTCGCAAGCTGCGGAGCGGCCGCCTTGGTCGCCGGCGCCCGGCTCGAACGCACCACCGAACGGCGTGCCCGACAACCGCTTTCGCTGACCGTGGACTGCTGGTGAAAAGAGCGGTTTCGAGCGCATTCCGAGCCGTCCAGGTGTTCACGTCCGGTGGCCAGACACGTGCGGTGGCGAACGGACACAGGCATGCGCAACTCAGTCAGCCCGTTTGCGCGCAGGGCGCACCAGCGTTGTCATCGCCCACCGACCGGATGCCGTGCGAATCGCGGCTTTCAGATGCCGCATTCATTGCACGAGGAGAACCTTCATGACGCTCGACACGACGGCCGCGGGCCACGCCTCACCCCGCAGGAGAGGGTTCATGAAAATGGTGCGGCGCCACGCCGAACATCACCACAGCGATCGCATCGGCTGGTTGCGCGCCGCCGTCCTTGGTGCGAATGACGGCATCGTGTCGACCGCCAGCCTGGTGCTGGGTGTGGCAGCCGCCGGGGCCGATCACAGGACTGTTCTGCTGACCAGCGTTTCGGGGTTGATCGCCGGGGCCATGTCGATGGCGGCTGGTGAATTCGTTTCGGTCCATTCGCAGGAGGACACGGAGAACGCCGACCTCGCGCGGGAGCGGGCCGAGTTGAAGCAGGACCCCGTGGGCGAGCAGCGGGAGCTTGCGGGCATCTATGTCGGCCGCGGCCTGGACCGGCCCCTGGCCGACCAGGTGGCCGGCCAATTGATGGCCCACGACGCGTTGGGTGCCCATGCGCGCGACGAGTTGGGATTTTCCGAGACAACCGCCGCGCGACCGACGCAGGCGGCGCTTGCCTCGGCCGCCAGTTTCTCTGTCGGCGCTGCACTGCCGATCGGCGTGGTGGCCACGGCATCGCCGCAGCACTTGATCCTGTGGGTTTCCATCGCATCGCTCGGATTTCTGGCCGGGCTGGGCGCTGTCTCGGCGCGGATCGGCGGGGCGCGGGTCTGGAACGGAACCTGGCGTGTCGCCTTCTGGGGCGCGGTCGCGATGGGGGTCACCGCGGGCGCCGGGGCGCTGTTCGGTGCCGTTGCCTGATCTATCCGGCAAGTCGCCTGGGCGTCAATCCGAACCCTGTGTCGGATCGATCGCTTGCTTGTCTACGGGTCGGCATCGCGCGCCGGCAATCGCCCGTCACGCCTTGCGTGCGACTGCGCACAGACGCACCTCCCGAGGTCGCGCACGCTTGCATGCTAGGCCCCGACACGACCCGTCGAGCCGCATTCAACAGACTCGACAAGGCCCGCACATGCAACACGCTTTGACCCCATCCCCCGCGCACGTCTTGCGCCCGCCGGCACTCGGCCCCCATTCGAAATCGTGGGCCCCGCAGGCCGGCGCTGCCTCGTTCGGGGACTTGCCCAGCCACCACGGATTCGCCGGGTTGCTGGCGGCCTACCGATCCTCGGGCGGCACGGCGCGCGGCGACGATGTTGCTCGCCTGCTGGAGGACTACCGGCTCGGCGATTTCGTCAGCCTGGCAAGGCTCATCGCGTCGGGCGAAGTGTTCAGCTTCGAATGGCGGGGTACCCATTGGATTCCGATGTTCCAGTTCGAGCTTCGAGACTTCTCGGTCAAACCCGCGCCGCGGCTCGTGCTGGCCGAACTGGGGCCCGGGTTCGACGGCTGGGAACGCGCTGCGTGGTTCGCCGAGCGCAACACCTGGTTGAACGATCGACGGCCCGTCGACATGATCGAGACCGAACTGGCCGATGTGCTGGCAGCCGCTCGAACCGACCGGTTCATCGCGGTCGGTTGAGGTGCGGGCGCCGCGTCGTACCGGTCGGGCGCAGTTCGACCTCTGCTCGTGGCGAGATCAGTTGCCGCTGGCCCTGGAGTCCAGTGAAAACCGCGCCAGCAACTGCACGGCCTGCACCTCGGACGACACCGAGTTCTCGAGCGGCGAGCGGGACAATCCCGAAAGCTCGTAGTGCATGTTCTCGTACAGCTCGGCTGCTGAGGGATATGTCCGCAGCACGGCGGTCAAGGCGGCTTCGGGGAGCGCTTCCGACAAGGCGTCCTTCAGCCGGGAGACCACCATCTGATACTGGGCTGCGTCTACCGGAGCACCGCTGCGATCGATTTGTTCAAGCAAGTGCGCGAGCGAGAAAGCGGTATGCACCGAACCCCGAGTGGACTCAACGTTTGGCAAAGACATGGTGAACTCCCGTGTACCTGTTCCAGTGGCGACTCTGGCTACATGCGGACAACCACGAGAAACTCAAGCAGGCAAGCGGTTCCGCGAAAGCGGCGCCATTCGATGAAGCTCCGCGGCGAGTGACGACCGTCAGCACGGCGGGCGGCGTGGAATGATCGGGACATGCCCCTGACGCCCGAAGAACTTCATCGAATTGCCGCGCGCACGCTGGAACACTACGACCAGCGTGCCCAGTCGTACTGGGAAGGCACGCGTGATCACGACGTGAGCCAGAACATCGACGCGTTGCTGCAGTACATCGACACGCCGCCGCCCTTCGAGTTGCTGGATTTCGGATGCGGGCCCGGGCGCGACCTGGCCACGTTCAAGGCGCGCGGGCATCGCGTGACCGGCCTCGAGGGCTCGCCGCAACTCGCCGCCCTGGCGCGAACGAACAGTGGATGCGAGGTGCTCGAGCAAAATTTCCTAGAACTGGAATTGCCTGACAGCCGCTACGACGGTGTGTTTGCCAACGCAGTGTTGTTCCACCTTCCGAGCCAGGTGTTGCCTCGCATCCTCGGGGAGCTGCACGCCACGTTGAAACCGGGTGGCGTGCTCTTCAGCTCGAATCCCCGCGGCGAGGGCCAGGAGGGCTGGAACGGGGACCGCTATGGCACCTTCTGCGATTGGCCGACCTGGCGCGCCTGTGTGAGCGCTGCCGGATTCGTGGAACTGATCCACTTCTATCGTCCGGCAGGCTTGCCGTTCGAACAGCAGCCCTGGCTGGCGAGCGTGTGGCGAAAGCCGATGCCTTGAGGCCCGCCCCTGCGCGGCATGCCGATCAACCGCGAAGGAGCCGGGGTCGGCGCGGCGAGTGCGAATTCATCGACGTCGGCGGCAGTCGACGCGCTCGGCAGTTGCTGCCGGCGGGTGGTACGACAATCGGGAGCACACATCCCGATTTGTCCGCGTCACCGACGCTTTCAGACGGGCACCTGTGCTGTCTCACTTATCAACCAACCAGAGATCGACATGAGCGCTGACAAAGACCGCGGTATCCGCAGACAAAAGCAGAAGAGGGCGAAAGAGATCAAGAAACAAGCCAAGCAGCAGCAAAAGCCGGTCGGAGTTGAGCACAGCCCGGCGACAAAGACGTCGAACGGCTGATCGGTCGAACAGCACCTGCGGCCCGGTGGGTGCTTCCGGTGCCGTCGGCTGGGCGGCCTGGGCTGCGTTAATCAAGCGGCGTCGCTCGTCGCTCGAGTCAGGCAGCGCTGGTGCCGTTCGTGCACCCGCCTGGCGAACCACTCGGTGGTGAGGTGGCGGGTGATCTTTGGGCTGTGCAGCGCGATCTGGGGCAACAGCGCCCGCGGCAGTGGGCGATGCGCCGTGCGGTCGGCCAGTTCGTAGACCCGCTCGTAGAGCGTCGTGCGCTCGAAGCCCTGCGTCTGCCCTTGTTCAAGCGCGCGACGGATCGCTGCATCGTCGATATCCAGCCGCTTGGCCAGCGTGCGTATCGCGAGCTCGGTACTGCCCGGTCCCTGCGAGGCGTCGCGGTCGTAGGCGACCAGGTCGCCATCGAGTTCCAACGGTATCCCTGAGGCCATGCCGACCGCGCTTTGGAACGCCGCGTTGCGGCTCGCATAGTGGCCGGCGTTGAAGTCGGCGTAGCGGTAGATCAGCGAATCGTAGGAGACCGGGTAGTCCAGCAAGTGGGCGATGCCGAAATAGAGCCCGCCGCGCCGTGTGAACACTTCATCGCGGATGCTGCCGGTCATCGGGTACGGATATGTCTTGTCATGCGCATGGTTTTCTGCATATCGGATGCTGACCTGCATCGGTCCGGCGGTGCGCACCGGGTTCCATTTGCCGAGCAGGCGCTCTCCCAGAGGCAACGTGCCGACGATGTCGTCGAAGATCCGGCTCAGATCCCTTTCCGTGGTCGCGGCGTCGATGCGATCGCTGTAGCTCTTGCCGTCGGGCGATGTCAGCTTCAAGGCGGTGTGCACCACCAGCCTCGGAATGCCGGCACGGTCGGCCTTGCCGTCGATCTCGCGCCAGGCGATCGCTGCCAGGCCGGGAACCGGCGGATTGGTGCGAAAGGTCGACTCCTGTTCGGTCACTGCCACCACGGCGCAGACCGCCTGCGGTGTCGGTGCGATCTGTAGGGTGGCCAGCGCGGCGTAGATGTCGGTGGCCCAACCGTTGCGATCGGGGACGTTCGGCGGCATCGCGCGACCGATGAGCGCGCGCGCTTCCATCGGCGTCAGGCCTGGAGCGGGTTCGCGCGACGGTCCGCTCGCGCAACCGACCAGGCCGTGAACGCAGATCGTGACGACGCTGCACGCGCACCAGTGCGCCAACGCGCCGAGAAACCCCGACCGATCGGGAAGTGAATTGCGGTCGCCGTCGCGTCGCTCGACAGGCTGCGTGCGGGACGTCATTCGGCTGCGGGCTTCGACCTTCGGAGCGCGCGGTACACGTCCTTCGCCCATTCCTTGGTGACGGCGCCGAGGACCAGCGAGAGGGCGGCGAACCAGGCCTTGCGGTTGATCGCGGGCCACATCGCCTCGTTCCAGCGAGGGACCACTTCATCCACCACGAAGGGCCTTGCGACCTGTGCTGCCAGGCCAAACAACGACTTGAAGAACCTGGAGACGATGTCGTCACCCCAGAACGGGCCGAGGTCTTCGTAGCCACGGCCCCCACCACCGAAGTCCGGCCACACGCGTTGCTCGATCGGTGCGTTTGCGCTGGTGCGTGGAGGCGCGGTTCGAGCAGGCTGCGGAGCGCTGCCGGATGGGCAGATCACCGGTGTCAGTGTCGCGGGATCGATCTGTGCACGGCAACGCCAGTACCAATCGCTGACGATCAACAGGTATAGCAGCAAGCTGGCGACGAGGATGCCGCCGAACATCAGCAGCCATGCCGGATCGGCTGGTTTCTCGTCTGCCATTTCGAATCTCCGTTGCGCGCGACCAGGTCACCGATGGCTTCGCCAAAACGGTCGGCCGGATATCAGTGTGAACGTCATTTTGCCGGCCGAACAAGGGGTCGAACAGAACGGTGTGGCGGCGCACCGTTCAGTTGTCGACAGCTGCGCTGCGGGTGCGCCCGGTTGTCGCCGGGCCGTCGACAAGCGCCAAGGCACTCGCTTCCACCGGGCAATCCGATCCTTGATCGCTCACGCCGAAGCGGACAGTCGCTCGACGATCACGCGGCACAGGATGCCGCTGGGTGCCTGCTGCTGCCATGACACCTCACCGCCCAGCTGACGCACCCGCTTGCGCACGCCGCCGACGCCGAGCCCCGGCGACCAATGCTGAGGTGCGCGCCCGGTGCCGTTGTCCAGGACCGTGAGCACGAGTTGATCGTTGGCGAGCCGCACCTGAATCTCGACGCTGCTGGCCTGGGCGTGAGCCATCACATTGCTGACGAGCTCGCGCAGGACCCGGGTCAGGCCCGACCACTGAACCATGGTCAACACGATGTCGGTGTCGTGCGCCGCGATCCACGTCAAATCGATGCACGCGGCGGTCAGGCGCTGGGCGATGTCGGCCTTCCATTCGGCCAATGCGTGCGAGAGAGGCTGGTTCGACGCAGCGAGCCCGCGGGTCAGCGTCTTCAGATCCTGCAGGGTGTGCCGTGCGTAGTCTTCCATCTCGGGCGACTGGGCCTTGTACATCAGCGTCAGCAGTCGGGCTCCGATGTCGTCGTGCAGGTCCTGGGCAAGCCGCCGCCGCTCTTCGCCGCGGCCTTGCTCGACGGCCTGATCGAACGCCACGGTGCGGCGCAGTTGTTCGCCGATGCGGTCCGCGAGACGCGCGTCGTCGGTGGTGAAGAGTCGACGCCCCTGTTGCGCGCGCCGCAACAGGACCGACGCCGGTGCCCCTGTGTTCGAGATGCTGCCGATCGCCGGTACCGGCACCAGCATCGCCGAGCCGTCGCTCAAGGTGTGGGCTGTGGCGACCGATTTTTCCAGCAGCGAGACGTCGACCGGATCGAACAATTCGTCGAGCAGTCGCGCCAGCGCAGGCCCCGCCTGGCTGGGTTGGGTTTCGACTTCGCGGGTGGTACGGAACAACTGCTCGAACAGTCGTTCGGTGCTGGCCACGCGAGTCCCGAGCATGCGGTTCACCAACCACTGGCGCGCGCCGGCGTAGATGGCCAGCGACAGGAACAGCGCCAGTGTCAGCGACGCGAACTGACTCATCGGAAACAGGCCGACGAACAACAGATCGAGCACGGTGGCGAGGGCGCTGATGATGGCGATCAGCGACAACTCGCGCACGACGCTGTGCGATTTCGACAGGAACGGCACGGACAGCAGCACCAACGCGAACAGCACCTGCCACACGATCACGGCCAGCGGCAGGCTCGACGCAGCGCGGGACGATGGCGACTCCAGCGCGACCGCGGCGCTGACCAGAGCCCAGGTGCAGCCAACGACCACGGCGAATCGCTTCATCACCAGAGCGAAGGGATGCGGGTGCGATCGAAACGAGAGGTGCATCAGCCAGACCGCCAGCGTTCCCATCAACAGCATCGAGGTTTGCGTCAGCCACCACGCGCTCGATCCATCGCCCCCGTTGGCCAGACTCCACGTCGCTGCGGCGAACAGCCAGCCCGTCGTCGGCAGCCAGCGCGACACCTGCAGGTTCTTGGGGTGGATGCAGGCCAGATGAACCGCGGCGCCCAGGGTCAGCAGATCGAACCCGCTGCGCAGGGGAAAGTCGATGCGTGCAAAGCCGGGCGGCAGCATCGGCGAGGCGGTCGAGGCGACGGCCATGCACATCAGGTTGCCGGCCTGACACAGCGCCATCACGGCATACAACGCGTTCGATGTCGACGGCTTCAGCAACACGACCCCGGCAGCGGCCAGGTACAGCGCCCAGGCCAGCGCAGCGAACATCCAGAACGCGATGCCGATGCCGCGCCATCCTGAGGCGCGGGCCTGAAGTTCCGCCGGGCTCTGGTCGGAAAAGTGGAGCGTTACCGGGCCTGCGGTCAACGCGGCGGCGAGATCCTCGTTCAGCCGCACATGCTGTCGGCGTTGCGCATCGTCGACGATCCAGCGCGCGGGGCCATTCAACAGCAGAGCCTGCGGCTGCATCAAGGGATGGGTGTCTCGGGTTGGCTCCCCGGAGCCGCCTTGAATCGCGGTGTTGCCGGTCGCTGTCGTGGCGATCCAGGTCGCACCGAGGTGCGGTCTCAATGCGCTGATCGAAGTAGTGACGAGTTCGAGGTGGCCGTCAGGCCGGATCTGCCAGGTGGCGGTCAGCCCGGGCTGCGTCGACAGCCATCGGGCCAGCAGCAGCACGCCGACGCAACCCAGCACCGCTGCGCCCGCCAGCAGCCGCACGCTGCTGCGACGCATCCAGGCTTGCCAGCGGCTTTGCACGATGATGGCGTAGCCAGCGACAGGCGGCGCCGGCTACACCAGTCCCTGCTTGCTGGCCAGCACTGCCGCTTCGGCTCGGCTCGACACGTTCAGTTTCTTGTAGATCGACTTGATGTGGTCGTTCACCGTGAACCACTTGATGCCCATCAGGTTGGCGATTTCCTTGATGGTGAACCCCTTGCTCAGGTACGTCAGCACCTCGCTCTCGCGGGGGGTCAAACGGGCGTGATCCGTTGGTGCCGGACGTTCGAGCGAGGTCGGACGGCTGCTCAGAAAAGCCGACGGGGCATTCAGGGCGGTCGGGCTGGCGGAAGCACTGCCGTGCCTGAAGTGGGTCAGCAGACGCCGCGCGATCGCCGGCGACAGCGGTGGTTGACCGCGCACGATCTTCTGCAGTTCCTCGACGAGCACCTCGAAACGGTCTTCCTTCAGCAGGTATCCATCTGCGCCGCATTGCAAGGCCGGGAACAGGTGCTCATCGTCGGAATACAGCGTGGTGACGATCTTCGTCGCGGGATATTGAGACAGTTCGGCCAGCAACTCCATGCCGTTGCCATCGGGGAGTTCGAGATCGACCATCATCAGCTTGAACAGGTGCTGCTGGTCGCTGCCCGATGGCGCAGTCATCGACGTCATGCCTTGTGCGTTGACCCGGGCGGGTGCCCACGTCTGCGAGTCGCTGATGTGCCGACGCGCGGACTCGAGATCGCCGGCTTCGGTGATCATCAATTGATCGCTGAAACTCTCTCGAACGACACGCCCCAGGAAGCTGCGAGCCACCGGGTTGTCTTCGACGATCAATACTTTGACGGGCATGCTCGTGAGCCGGATGCGCAGGAATTTGAATCCTAGCAGGACGACTTCGACGTGAGGGTCTCCGGGCGCTCAGCGGCTCGTTGAAGCCGATGATGCCGGGTGGTGGACTCCTACAATCGTTGCAATGCGTATCCTGATTGCGAACGACGATGGCTATCTGGCACCCGGCTTGGCGGCGCTGGTCGTGGCCTGCCAGGGATTGGGGCACATCGATGTCATCGCGCCGGAGCAGAACGCCAGCGGTACCTCCAACTCGCTGACGCTGAACCGCCCGCTGTCGGCCTATACCGCAGCCAACGGATTTCACTACCTGAACGGAACGCCCTCCGACTGCGTGCATGTCGCGTTGACCGGCCTGTTCAAGGATCGACCCGATCTGGTGGTCTCTGGCATCAACCAGGGTGCCAACATGGGTGACGACACCCTCTATTCGGGCACGGTGGCCGCCGCGATGGAGGGCTTTCTGTTCGGTATCCCGTCGATCGCCTTTTCGCAGGTCGACAAGGGATGGGCGCACCTGGACGCCGCCGCCAGGGTCGCTCGCAAGGTGATCGAGCAGGTGCTGCGCGAACCGCCGGTGCGGCATCCTTTCCTGCTCAACGTGAACATCCCGAACCGCGCCGATGCGGACCGGCTTCCGGTGCACATCACTCGCCTGGGGCGCCGGCATGCGAGTGAGCCGGTCATCCGCCAGACCAGTCCGCGCGGCGACACGCTCTACTGGATCGGCGCGGCGGGGGATGCACGCGAGGCCGGGGAGGGCACCGACTTTCACGCGACGGCTCAGGGTCGGGTGTCGATCACACCGCTGCAGGTCGACCTGACCGATCATGTGTCGGTGCCCGATTGGCAGGCGTGGCTG
>JARXKP010000328.1 GCA_030271615.1 Pseudomonadota bacterium | reverse complement strand
TCGACCTGCAGGATCTCGCGCACCGACTGGCTGATCGACAGGTTGCCGGCCGACAGCATCACCATGAAGCGGTCGCCCGGCTTCTCGTAGACCATCATCTTGCGGAAGGTGCTGATCTGGTCGAGGCCGGCGTTGGTGCGCGAGTCGGACAGGAAGACCAGCCCCGCGTCGAGTTTGATGCCTACGCAATAGGTCATGGTGCGGTGTCGCTTTCTGGTGGTTGTTGCAGCGCCTGCAAACGGTACAGCGCGTCGAGCGCTTGTTTCGGTGTCAGGGCGTCAAGGTCGATCTGGGAGAGCGCGTGTTCGACCGCCGACGGTTCGTGTGCGGCCAGCGCCGAAGCGACGGGCGGCGGCGCAAACAGATCGATCTGCGCCTGACCCGATTTTTGCTGGGATTCGAGCGCCTCGAGCGCGGCACGTGCCTGGCGCACCAGCGACGCCGGCATGCCGGCCAGCCGCGCCACCTGCACGCCGTAGCTGCGGCTGGCCGGGCCGGGCTGGATGTCGTGCAGGAAGACGATGTCGTCGCCATCCCTCGTGTGCGTCTCGACCGCCGACACGTGGACATTGATCGCCCGGTCGTGCTTCAGCGGAAACGCCGTCAGCTCGAAGTAGTGCGTCGCGAACAGCGTGAACGCGCTGTTGCGGTCGTGCAGGTGGCTGGCGATCGCGCCGGCGAGCGCCAGGCCGTCGAAGGTCGAGGTGCCGCGGCCGATCTCGTCCATCAGCACCAGCGACAGCGCTGTCGCGCCATGCAGGATCGCCGCTGCCTCGGTCATCTCGACCATGAAGGTCGATTGCGCATTGGCCAGGTCGTCGGCCGCACCGATGCGGGTGTGAATCGCATCCATCGGCCCGAGCCGGCAGGCGCTTGCCGGCACGAACGAGCCCATCGATGCCAGCAGGCAGATGAGCGCGACCTGCCGCATGAAGGTGCTCTTGCCGCCCATGTTGGGACCGGTGATCACCAGCATCTTGCGTGTCGCGTCGAGACGGCAGTCGTTGGCCATGAACTGGCCCGCGCCGGTTTCCTGCAGGCGCGCTTCGACGACCGGATGACGCCCGCCCTGGATGTCGATGCACGGCTCTCGCACGAACTGCGGCCGGCTCCAGTTCAGCGTCGCGGCTCGTTCGGCCAGCGCCGCCAGTGCATCCAGCGTGGCCAGAGCCCGCGCCACATCGCACAGCGCAGCGACCCGTGGCTGCAGCGCATCGACCAGTTGCTCGTACAGGAACTTCTCGCGCGCCAGCGAGCGCTCCTGTGCCGACAGCGCCTTGTCCTCGAAGGCCTTCAGTTCGGGCGTGATGTAGCGCTCGGCGTTCTTCAGCGTCTGTCGCCGCTGGTAATCCGCCGGCACCTTGTCGACCTGTCCCTGCGTGACCTCGATGTAGAAGCCGTGCACGCGGTTGAACTGCACCCGCAGGTTAGCGATGCCCGTGCGCGCACGTTCGCGCGACTCGAGATCGAGCAGGAAGGCGTCGCAGTTCTGCGCGATCGAACGCAACTCGTCGAGCGCCGCGTCACAGCCGCTGGCGATCACGCCGCCATCGCGCAGCAGCACAGAAGGCTCGTTGGCCAGGGTCGTCGCCAGCAGCGATTCGATCGCGGCGTCGGGATGCAGTGCTTCACACAGCATGTCGAGCAGCACGCACGCGCCCACCGGCACGGTCGCACGCAGCGCGGGCAGCACGCGCAGCGTGGCGCGCAATCCGGTCAACTCACGCGGGCGCACCTGACGCAGCGCGATGCGTGCCGTGATGCGCTCGACATCGCAGACCGATCGCAGGGCCTGCCGCAAGGTGTCGCCACCGTTCGCCATCAAGGCTTCGACCGCTTCGTGGCGTTGCGTGGCCACGCCGCGATCGCGCAGCGGGCGTGTCGCCCACACGCGCAGCGCGCGGCTGCCCATGCCGGTGCGGCAGGTGTCGATCAGCGACAGCAACGTCGGTGCGTCCTCGCCGCGCAGGGTCTGCGTCAGCTCCAGATTGCGGTGCGTGGTCGGGGGCAGGTCGATCAGCTCGCTGGCGCGCTCGACCTGCAGCGTGCGCACGTGCGCCAGCGCCTGGCCCTGGGTGTGTTCGGCGTAGCTCAACAGCGCGGCGGCAGCGGCGTGGGCCGTTGTCAGTTCGCTCGCGTTGAAGCCGGCCAGGCTGGCGACGCGCAACTGTTCGCAAAGCTTGCGCGCACCGAGTGCCGAGTCGAACTGCCAGTCGGGCCGGTGCGTCACCGCCGCTCGCGTGGCTGTCAGTGCCGAGGGCACCTGCTCGCGCTCGACCAGCACCTCGGCCGCATTCAGGCGCGCCAGCCAACCGGGCAGTTCGTGGTCGGCACATTCGGTCAGGCCGAGTTCGCCGCTGCTCAGGCCCAGCCATGCCAGGCCGTGAACGGTCTGCCCGCGATGCGTGTGATGTGCCAGTGCCAGCAGCAGCGCATCGGCCTTGTCCGACATCAGTTCGGTGTCGGTCAGCGTACCTGCCGTGACGACCCGCACGACCTTGCGCTCGACCGGTCCCTTCGAGGTGGCAACATCGCCGACCTGCTCGCAGATCGCCACCGGCTCGCCCAGCTTGATCAGTTTCGCGAGGTAGTTCTCGACCGAATGCACCGGCACGCCGGCCATCACCACCGGTTCGCCGCCGCTCTGACCGCGCGTGGTCAACGTGATGTCCAGCAGCCGATTCGCACGCCGCGCGTCGTCGAAGAACAGCTCGTAGAAATCGCCCATCCGGTAGAACACCAGCGTGTCCGGATGGTCGGCCTTGATGCGCAGGTACTGCTGCATCATGGGCGTGTGGGCCGTCAGGTCCCTGGTCGGACCGATGCTGCTGGCAGATTCGGGTGGCATCGGAAACTGAGGGGACGTGTTCGTGGCTGGGGGCGGCTCGACCGGGGTGGATGTTAGGGGACGATGGGCGCTCGCCTTCCGATGACCGCTCCGGTTCCGATCAGGTGCGCTGACCCTGCCGGTCGACGGCTGCAAGTGCCGGGTTTCGGCAGCCGGGCTCAGGGCAGCCGGGCGAGTTCGGCCCGAAGTCGCTCGCGGGCAGCGGCGTCGGTCACCGCCTCGGTCAGTGCCTGCACGAACGCTTCCCTGCCACCGCCGCGGGCTGCAGCCCGCCTGGCCAGCACGCTGGCGATCGGCCCGACATGGGCGGCCAGCAACCGGGTGCCCTGGGCGATGAAGCTTTCGCTCAAGGGGGTGACCCCCTGGCTGGCTTCGGCTGCCGCACCGCTGCTGGCCGATGGCGTGCCGCTGCCCTGTGAAGGGCTCGATGCGCCGCTGCGTGTCATCAGGTACCGGGCACTCTGCGACACGAAGGCATCGCGTGCCTGCGCATTCGTCACCTGTTCGGCCAGGCGCTGCACCAGCGACGGCAGGTCGGTGCACTCGCGCGAGGTGCGACGCACCAGCACGCTGGCCAGCGGGCCGACGTGACGCGCCAGACTGGCCTCAACCTGAGCCAGCACGGCCGGCTCCCAGTGCGTGGATGCAGCGCCGGTGACCGCGCCCGGCCGGCCGGCGGCGCTGCCGTCGCGCCCCAGTGGCAGCGCCGGGCTGCGCGGCGGCACCGCGATGATGGTCTCGTAGGACACCGTG
>JARXKP010000327.1 GCA_030271615.1 Pseudomonadota bacterium | reverse complement strand
TGCCTGAACTGACGACCGGCCGGCACCTGTCCGACATCGTGCCGTTGCTGGTGCACCAGGCCGAGCCGGCGGACACCCTGCACATCGAATCGATGCTGCAGGCTGGCACCCGAGACACTGAAAGCCGAGAGCTGCGCACGCTCGACGGTCGAATCATCATTCAGCGCAGGCAACCGGTCGCCCAGGGCGCCCATGGTCGCGGCTGCATCTGGTTCCACGACGACATCACGCTCGAGCGACAGACGCAGCAGCGCGCTCACCTGGCGCTGCACGACCCGCTGACTGCGTTGTTGAATCGGCGGGGGTTGTACGAGTCGCTGCAGACGGCGATCGCGCACGCTGCCGTCAACCGCACCCCGGTGGCCTTGCTTTACATCGATCTGGACGACTTCAAGCATGCCAACGACGTGGGCGGGCACCGGACCGGAGACGAGATCCTGGTGGCCGTGGCGCGCACGCTGGCGGGACAGATGCGCAAGGGCGAACTCGTCGCGCGGCTGGGCGGCGACGAATTCGCGGTGTTGTGCCCGGGGGTCGAGGCCACCGACCCCGGTCTGATCGCCGCCCGTCTGGTCGAAGCGGTCTCGGCCCTGCGGTTCGATTTGTCGATGAACACGCTGCGAGTGGGCTGCAGCATTGGCATCGCCACCTACCCGACCGATGCTCGCACCGAAGACGATCTGGTCGCATGCGCCGACGCCGCCATGTACGAGGCCAAGCAGAGCGGCAAGAACGGGTGGGCGGCCTACCACAACGACCCGCTGCGATCGCAGGCCGAGTCAGCACGGGTGAACTGGAACGCCCGCATTCACCGCGCCCTGCAGGACGGGCGCTTCGTGCTTCACTTCCAGTCCGTCCACCGGGCGTTCGATCTGCGTGTGGCGCACCATGAAGCGCTGGTTCGCATGGTCGACGAGAACGATCCGACCCGTGTCATCGCGCCGGCCGATTTCGTGCTGCATGCCGAGCGCAGCGGCAAGATCCGTCAGATCGATCGGTGGGTCTTCGAAGCCTGCGCAGGGCATCTCGCGGGGGCAGACCCTGCAGCGTGCATCGCCGCCAACCTGTCGGCGCGTTCGCTGGAGGACGCGAGCTTTCCGGGCTTTCTGCGCGACGTGCTGCAACGCCTCGACGTCGATCCACGCCGCCTGCACATCGAGCTGACTGAAACCTCCGCCATCAGTGACCCGCTGTCCGCGCGACACATGATCGACGAGTTGCGCAACCTCGGCTGCGCGGTGCACCTCGACGATTTCGGCAGCGGGTTCAGCTCTTTCGCACACCTGAAACTGCTGGACGTGGAGGCGATCAAGATCGATGGCGCGTTCATCCGGAACCTGCAGTCCGACTCGAGCAATCGTCTGTTCGTGGCTTCGATGATCGACATTGCCCACAACCTCAACAAGATCGTGGTCGCCGAACACGTGGAAGACGCCGGAACGCTCGATATCCTGCGCACGCTGGGCGTCGATCTGGTGCAAGGCTTCCATCTCGGTCGTCCCTCGGCACGGCTGCTGGATGCGAGGCCGCGCGGGCGTATGCAGGTCGTCGCCGACTCCCGCCGCAGGCCGCATAATTAATCCAGACGATAGAATTTTAACTATCAATTGGGAGTCGGTCACATGTATGCAGCCGTTGTCGAACCGCGAAAGATCGCCCAGGTTCTGGGTCTTCGAGGTCGGGTCACGTCGGTCGAGCAACTCGAGCTGCAGGTCGAGGCCGGCCTGCCCAAGGCCTCGCTCGGCGCCGTGGCCCGCCACGTCTACGGCACGTCGGCCGATGCGGCGGCCCTGATGCAGCGGGTCATTCCGGCGGCCACCTTCCATCGCCGGGGCGCCGAGTTGAAACCGCAGGAAGGCGAGCGGGTGGAACGCCTGGCGCGTGTGATCGCAACCGCAGAGCACGTGTGGGACAGCACCGACGACGCTCGGGCATTCCTGTCCACCGGCCACGCCATGCTGGGCGGCAAGCGCCCCATCGAGGTGGCCCTGACGGAACTGGGCGCGCGCCGGGTCGAGAACCTGCTCTGGTCGCTGTTCCATGGCGTCGCCGCCTGAGGCGAGATCGAAGGCGGCCGCCAGCAAGCCGGGGCGGTCGCAAGCCTGGCAGGCTTGGCGTATCGCAGACGGGCGGTTCGATTCGTTCAGCCCCGTCGGTGCGTCACTGGTGGGTGGCCGCTGGAATTCCCCCGGCCTCGGTGTCATCTACGCCAGCCGCTCGTACGCCGGGGCGATGCTGGAGTGCCTGGCCCACGCAGGCATCGGGCGGGTGCCGCGGACACACGTCGCGGTCGAGATTGCCATTGCGGGTGGTGTGACGGTCGAGCAGCGCGACGAGAGCAGCCTTCCCGTCGGTTGGGACCATGCGGACCTGAGCGTGGCCAGGGCGTTCGGCGATGCCTGGATCCGTGAACGGCGGACGGCCGTGCTGGTGGTTCCCTCGGTCGTCGCGCGCAGGGAAGGGAACGTGCTCCTGAATCCGCAGCACGCGGATTTCAGGAGGATCGTCGCGGGCAGCCCGGAACCGGTGGTCTGGGATGCCCGGCTGTTCGGCCGGCACTGATCGGGAGAGCGGCCAGCGGGATGCCCTGAAGCCGGCACCCGTGGCGAGCTCCTTCCACAGCCTGCCGCTTTGTCGCCTGACCGTCGCGCACAACTCATTGATTACCATGCACCAACCGCGTGGCGGCAATCAAGAAATTCATCGGGCCAGTCCGCCATCCGTCCGGCCCGACACAGAGCAGATCCGTGCAATCAAATCAACCCCTCAGCCCCTGGCGTCTGTCAGTCGCGCCGATGCTCGACTGGACCGACCGGCATTGCCGCACCTTCCATCGACTGCTGACCCAGCGCACTCGCCTGTACACCGAGATGGTCACGACCGGCGCGCTGATCCACGGGGATGTGAAGCGGCACCTCGAGTTCAACGCCGAGGAGCACCCGGTGGCGCTGCAGCTCGGCGGCAGCGAGCCGGCTGATCTGGCTCATTGCGCGCGTCTGGCCGAGGATTGGGGCTACGACGAGGTCAACCTGAACTGCGGCTGCCCGAGCGAGCGGGTGCAGCGCGGCGCGTTCGGCGCGTGCCTGATGGCCGAGCCCCTGCTGGTGGCCGACGGGGTGAAGGCGATGCGCGATGCGGTGTCGATCCCCGTCACGGTGAAGCACCGCATCGGCATCGATCGCGGTGAAAGCTACGACTTCGTGCGCGACTTCGTCGGCACGCTGGCCGAGGCGGGCTGCGAGGTGTTCATCGTGCATGCCCGAAACGCGTGGCTGAAGGGCCTGAGCCCGAAGGAGAACCGCGAGGTGCCGCCGCTGCGCTACGAGTTCGTCTATCGACTGAAGCGAGACTTTCCGGCACTGACGATCGTGCTCAACGGCGGGGTGACCACCGATGATCAGATCACCGAGCACCTGCAGCACGTCGACGGCGTGATGCTCGGCCGGGAGGCCTACCACCACCCCTGGTGGCTGGCGGGCTGGGACGAGCGGCATTTCGGTGATGCGCCGTCAGCGCTGGACCGCGCGGCAGTGGAGGCGGCGATGGTCCTGTACATGGATCGGCTGGTGGCGCAGGGCGAACCCTGGTCGCGCGCGTCACGCCA
>JARXKP010000326.1 GCA_030271615.1 Pseudomonadota bacterium | reverse complement strand
ACCAGTGGATGAAGAACATCACCGACTGGTGCATCTCGCGCCAGCTGTGGTGGGGGCATCAGATCCCGGCGTGGTACGGCACGGACGGCGAGCTGTTCGTCGCAAAGAATGAAGACGAGGCGCGTGCGAAAGCCACCGCGGCCGGCTACAGCGGCGAACTGACGCGCGACCCCGACGTGCTCGACACCTGGTACTCGTCGGCGCTGATCCCGTTCTCGTCGCTGGGCTGGCCCGAGAAGACGAAGGAACTCGATTTGTTCCTGCCGTCGAGCGTGCTGGTCACCGGCTACGACATCATCTTCTTCTGGGTCGCCCGGATGATCATGATGACGACGCACTTCACCGGCCGGGTGCCGTTCCATCACGTCTACATCCACGGCCTGGTGCGCGATGCGCAGGGCAAGAAGATGAGCAAGTCGGAAGGCAACGTGCTCGACCCGGTGGACCTGATCGACGGCATCTCGCTGGCGCCCTTGCTCGACAAGCGCACCATCGGGCTGCGCAAGCCCGAGACCGCGCCGCGCGTGCGCAAGGACACCGAGAAGGAGTTCCCCGACGGCATCCCGGCGTTCGGTGCCGATGCACTGCGCTTCACCTTCGCGTCGCTGGCCAGCCTGGGCCGCAGCATCAACTTCGACAGCAAGCGCTGCGAGGGTTACCGCAACTTCTGCAACAAGCTCTGGAACGCGACGCGCTTCGTGCTGATGAACTGCGAAGGTCAGGATTGCGGCCTGGCAGAGCACACCCAGGCGCAATGCGCACCGGGCGGATCGGCCCTCAAGGAAACGCCGGGCCGCTCCCAAGTTTCCTTGATCCCCTCGGGGGGCCCGGCGCATGGCGACGGGTTTGGGGGCGCCAATCCTTACCTGAGCTTCTCGCAAGCCGATCGCTGGATCACCAGCGAACTGCAGCGCGTCGAGGCCGCGGTCGAACAAGGCTTCGCCGACTACCGCCTCGACAACGTGGCGAACGCGATCTACTCGTTCGTCTGGGACGAGTACTGCGACTGGTACCTCGAGATCGCGAAGGTGCAGATCCAGACCGGTGACGAGTCGGCCCAGCGCGCGACGCGCCGCACGCTGATCCGCGTGCTGGAAACCGTGCTGCGGCTGCTGCACCCGATCACGCCGTTCATCACCGCCGAACTGTGGGAAAGGGTCGCGGTGGTCGCGGGTCGCAAGGCGGCAGGTTCGGCCGACAGCCTGGTCACGGCGCCCTACCCGAAGGCCCAGCTCGAACGGATCGACGCGGCGGCCGATGCCTGGGTCGCGCAGCTCAAGGGCATGGTCGGCGCCTGCCGGCGCCTGCGCAGCGAGATGAGCCTGTCGCCCGACAAGCGCGTGCCGCTGCTGGCGTTGGGTGATGCGGCGTTCGTGCAGGCGGCCACACCGTTGCTGAAGGCGCTGGCCAAGCTCTCCGACGTGCAGGTGCTCACCGACGAGGCCGCGTACGCGCAGGCCACGCTCAACGCGCCGGTGGTCGAGTTCGGTGGCACGCGCCTGGCTTTGCATGTCGAGATCGATGTGGCGGCCGAGACCGAACGCCTGCGCAAGGAGATCGCACGGCTCGACGGCGAGATCACGAAGGGGATCGCGAAACTCGCCAACGAAAGCTTTGTCGCCCGCGCACCGGCCGCCGTGGTGGCTCAAGAACAGGCTCGAATGGCCGAATACACCGCCACGCGCGATCGACTGCAGGCTCAGTCGCAACGACTTTCAACCGCGGCCTGACACCGGCCAGGCGCCGTATCAGACCGTTACGCCGCGGCCTTGTCTGACAAGGTTCTGTCTTTTGAGCATGTGAGAATCGTTCGAGAAACGAACCACCCGTTGGGAGTGTGCAGATGAAGATCAACAAAGCGGTATTCCCGGTGGCCGGTCTCGGCACGAGATTCCTGCCCGCCACCAAGGCACAGCCGAAAGAGATGCTGCCCGTCGTCGACAAGCCGCTGATCCAGTACGCCGTCGAAGAGGCCTATGCGGCCGGCATCCGGCAGATGATCTTCGTCAACGGTCGCAACAAGCGCGCGATCCCCGACCACTTCGACACCGCGTATGAACTGGAGGCCGAACTCGAGGCCGCCGGCAAGCACGAGTTGCTGGAGTTGGTGCATTCGATCAAGCCCGACGACATGGAGTGCATCTACATCCGCCAGCCGAAGGCCTTTGGCCTGGGCCACGCGGTGCTGTGCGCGCAGTGCGTGGTCGTCAACGAACCTTTCGCGGTGCTGCTGGCAGACGACCTGATGGTCGGCTCGCCACCGATCCTGAAGCAGATGGTCGACCGCTTCGCCGACTGGCAGGCCTCGATCATCGCGGTGCAGGAAGTGCCCGAGGATCAGACCCGCCGCTACGGCATGGTGGCCGGTACGCCCGTCAACGACCGCATGATGGACTTGACCCACATCGTCGAGAAACCCGCCCCTGAAGACGCGCCGTCTCGGCTGGGTGTGGCAGGCCGCTACATCCTGACGCCGGGCATCTTCAAGGAAATTGCGGGACTGCCACGCGGAGTCGGCGGCGAGATTCAACTGACCGACGGCATCGCGGCATTGATGCGGCGCGAGAAGGTTTTCGCTTTCCGCTACGAAGGACGGCGCTACGACTGCGGCAGCAAGGAAGGGTTCCTGGAGGCCAATGTCGAGCTGGCCTTGATGCACCCCAAGCTCGGGCCGGGGTTCAGGGCTTACCTGAAGACACTCGAACTCTGAGTCGGCTCAACGCCTGCGCAGCAGGTGCACGAATTCATCGGCCTCGGTCGACTGTCCGACCAGCTCGTTGCCGGTCTGCTTCGCAAAGGCTTGGAAATCGCGCATCGAACCCGGGTCGGTCGACACCACCTTCAGCACATCGCCGCTGACCATGTCCGCCAATGCCTTCTTGGCCTTGAGGATAGGCAGCGGGCAGTTCAGCCCGCGGGTGTCGAGTTCTTTCTGAATCAGGATCATGGGCGTGCTCCGCAGTGACGCGCAGATTCTAGGGATCAGACCGGAAACACACCGGTCGACAGGTACCGGTCGCCGCGATCACAGACGATGAAGACAATGGTGGCATTCTCGACCGTCTTCGCCAGTTCCAGCGCGACCCAGCAAGCGCCCGCCGCCGAAATGCCGGCGAAGATGCCTTCTTCGCGGGCGAGCCGCCTCGCCATCTCTTCGGCATCGGACTGGCTGACCAAGGTCGTCTCGTCGACGCAGGTCGGGTCATAAATCTTCGGCAGATAGGCTTCGGGCCACTTCCGGATACCCGGGATGCGAGACCCCTCGCTCGGTTGCGCGCCAATGATGCGCACCGCCGGGTTCTTTTCCTTCAGGTAGCGCGAGGTGCCGGTGATGGTGCCGGTGGTGCCCATCGCGCTGACGAAATGCGTGACCCGCCCGGCGGTGTCGCGCCAGATCTCGGGACCGGTCGTCTCGTAGTGCACACGTGGGTTGTCGGCGTTGGCGAACTGGTCGAGCACCACCCCCTTGCCATCGCGCTGCAACTGGTCGGCGAGGTCCCGTGCGTGCTCCATGCCGCCCGAACGCGGCGTCAGCATCAGCTCGGCCCCGAAGGCACGCATGGTCTGCGCGCGCTCGATTGACAGGTCCTCCGGCATGATCAGCAGCATCCGGTAGCCGCGGATCGCCGCCGCCATC
>JARXKP010000325.1 GCA_030271615.1 Pseudomonadota bacterium | reverse complement strand
GACCTGGCTGATAAATGGGCAGGCGCAGCGATTCCTGAGCAAGACGAACTGGCTAAAGCGTCGCCAGAGTCTCGCGGAAATGCGCAGCAGTCAGCGACGACCACATCAACGCCAGCAGTGGCGGACCTTGGCGAGTACGACCGAATCCCGGTTAGGCTGCCGGGTGCGCGACGGGCGTGGCTTTTCATCCCAACCCCGTTCTTCTCCAGCGACAAGCAGCGCATCAAGGCGCAGATTGACCTCCTTCTCACCGAGGACGAAGAGTAGTCCGACGGCCACCACGCTCTGGCAATGATCGTCAGACGCGATGGCGAAACCCTCACCGCCCTGCTCAGGCACCTGGACAAGGCCCTCGCCAAGTTCAACGAAACAGGTGCGCCAACCGACGACATCAACCCGCCGAGCGACTGATCGAGCAGCCGTCAAGATCGGACGGCTGCCGCGCTGAACGTGTCGGACTACGGCTACGTGCTCGAGAACGGTCGCATCGCGGTGCATGGACCGGCCGACAAACTCAAGAGCGACCCGGCGGTGAAGGCGGCCTACCTGGGCGGCGGGCACTGAGCCTGTCCATCTGCTGAGTGCGAACTGGGTCGCAGAGGCACTCCCGGCAACGCTCGTCCGAGCTTGCGACACACCTCGATGCTCAGAGGTTTTTCACCACGAACAGTCCAGGCCGAGCCCGATCTGCAGCGCCAGGCCCAGCATCGCCAACGCCACCAGGGCTTCCAGAACACGCCAGGTTTTCGGGTGGGTCATCCAGCGTGCGGCGCGACGTGCGCCCGTCACCAACGCCGTGAACCACAGCAGCGACGCCAGCACCGTTCCGGCGATGTGGCTGGCCCGCAAGGCAGGTGGCAGGGCCGCGCCGATGCCACCGATCACCAGCACGGTGTCGAGCCAGGCCACCGGATTGAAGAACGACACCACCAGCAGAGCTCGCAAACTCTGGCCTGGCGTCATCGTCGGTGCAACCGAAGCCAGCCCCATCTCGTCCGCCCCGTGACACAGAGCACGCCAGGCGGATTGCGCTGAGTGCCACAGCATCAGCACGACACCGAGTGCCAAGGCCAGGCATTGAAGGTGAGCCGATTGACTCAGGGCAGCCGCCGCGCCCGCGGTCCCGAACAGGATCAGCGTGGCGTCGCTGAGCGTGCCCACGGCCAGCAGTTCCAGGGCCGGCCGCCCGACCAGCGCCTGCTTCAGGATGAGAACGTCTTTCGGTCCCGGACAAATGAACAAGCCCAGGCCCAGCACAAGGCCCTGCGCAAAAGTGGCAGTGTCGAACATGGAAGCATGCCGACAACCTCCTAAGCTGGACCGGGTGAGTCAAAGGGCCTTCATCTTAGTGGCCGCCCGCTACTGAAACATCCCCAGCATCCGCTCCAGCGCGATCGTGAAGGGCATCTGCATCAACGGCAGGGTCAGCATCACGCCCACCAGGCCGACCCCCATCGTGATCGGAAAGCCGATCGCGAAGATGTTCATCTGCTGCGCCACGCGGGCGATGATGCCGAGGACGAGGTTGGTGAACAGCAGCATCGCGATCAGCGGCAACGCGATCCACAGGCCGAGGCTGAAAATTTCGGCGCCCCACAGTTCGGGTCGTGTCGCCCTCAGAAACGCGAACGGCTCGGGACCGACAGGGAAGGCCTGAAAGCTCTGCACGACCGCCGCGATCAGCAGCAGGTGGCCGTTGATGAGGATGAACAGCCAGCTGACCACCACGCCGAAGAAGCGGCTCAGCGCCGTGGCCTGACCGCCGGTGGCCGGGTCGAAGAAGCCGGAGAAGTTGAACCCCATCTGAAGCCCGCCGATCTCGCCGGCGAACTCGACCGCCGCGAACACGATGCGCACCGCGAACGCCATCGACAACCCGATCAGCACCTGCTGCAGCACCAGCATCATCGCCAGTGCCGAATCGAGCGCCACCACCGGCATCGGCGGCAGCGAGGCCTGCGCGGCCAGCGCGATGAGGAACGACAGCGCGACCCGCACCCGCGCCGGCACGTTGCGCTGGCCGAACACCGGCACCGTGCCGAACAGCGCGAGCACGCGCAGAAAGGGCCACAGCAGCGGGCTCACCCAGGCCCAGATCTGCGCCTCGTCGAAGGTCAGCATCGCACTGTGGTGTCAGTGAGGGAAGCCAGCCCGACGCCGAGCCGCCTCAAGCCGTGGCGCAGCCACAAGCGTGGGGGCACCATTTCTAGCCGACGACGGTAGGGATCGCTTGCAGCGTGCGCTGCAGGTATTCGACCAGTGTGGTCAGCATCCAGGGGCCGACGATGGTCAGCACGCCGAAGGCCGCGAGGATCTTCGGCACGAACGACAAGGTCGGCTCATTCAGCTGGGTGGCCGCCTGGAAGATGCTGACCACCAGACCGACGCAGAGCACCGTCAGCAACACCGGCGCCGAAACGATCAGCAGCAGATGCAGCGCCTGCTGGCCGAAGGTGAAGACCTGTTGTGAATCCATCAGTGAAGAGTCCTCATGCGAAGCTGGCAGCCAGAGATCCGAGCAGCAGGTTCCAGCCATCGGCCAGCACGAACAGCATCAGCTTGAACGGCAGCGCGACCAGCACGGGGCTGAGCATCATCATGCCCAGGCTCATCAGCACGCTGGCGACGATCATGTCGATGACGAGAAACGGCACGAAGATCAGGAAACCGATCTGGAACGCGCTCTTCAGTTCGCTGGTCACGAACGCCGGGACCAGCACCTTGAACGGCACGTCGGCCGATTTGACCGAAGGATCGACCTTGGCCAGCTTGGCGAACAGCATCACGTCGGCCTGACGCGTCTGCTTCAGCATGAACTCGCGCATCGGCACCTCGCCGCGCTTGAGCGCTTCGTCGAACGCGATCTGGTTGCTGCTGAAGGGCGCGTAGGCATCGGTGTAGACGCGATCGATGGTCGGGCCCATCACAAAGAACGTCAGGAAAAGACTGAGCCCGACGATCACCTGGTTGGGCGGCGCGGCCTGCGTGCCCATCGCCTGGCGCAGCAGGCTCAGCACGATGACGATGCGGGTGAAGCCGGTCATCAGCAACAGCACCGACGGCAGGAAACTGAGGGCGGTGAAGAACAGCAGCGTCTGGATCGGCACCGAGTAGTTGGTGCCCTGCGCGCCCTGCCCGATCAGCAGCGGCAGGTTGGCGCCGGCGCTCTGGGCGAACGCGGCGTCTCCAGACAAAGCGAAAGCGAGGACTGCAAGCCCGATCGACGGCAGTCCGCGGCGGGCGAGCCCTGGATTTCCCAGGAAACCGGCGAGGTCAGATCCCACGGTCAGCTCCCGGTGCGCCGGCGCGCAGACGTCCGAGCACCTGCGCGAAGGTTCCGCCGGCATCGCGACGAGCCGGCGCGGCCGGGTCGACAGACGGTGGCTCCATCGTGTGCAGCGTGGTGATGCTGTGCGGCGTGACGCCGAGCACCAGCCAGCGCCGTTGATCGCCCTGCCCGACTTCGATCGTCAGGACACGCTGCGAGGTCGACAGCGGCAGCGACGCGACGCTGCGCATCACGTCGCCCGACGCGGCACCTCCCAGCGGCGTGCGCTTGAGCAGCCACAGCGCCAAAGGGATCATGACGATGATCGCGGCGAACCACAGCAGCGAGGCCAGCGGCATGGTGTTCACGA
>JARXKP010000324.1:2581-3658 GCA_030271615.1 Pseudomonadota bacterium | reverse complement strand
GCCGGACGCCGCGGCAGGCCTCGTCCTGCGCAGCGAGCAGGGGCTCGCTGCGGTCATCGGCGATCTGGGCGCGGACCGGACGCCCGACGCCGCGCTGGAAAGCGTCCGGCTGCTGATGCTCGTCAACGACCTGCGACGGGACGCCACCGAGGGCGATGACGCCGAGCGGTGGCCGACCTGCCTCACCGCCGCCTTCGGTCCGGTCGCGGTGACACCCGATGAGCTGGGGGACGCCTGGGTGGACGGCCAGGTGCATCTGAGCCTGGACGCCACGCGCAACGGCCAGGCGATGGGTCGATTCGACGCCGCCGGTCCGCATCACGGCTTCGGCGCGCGGGTCGCCCACGCGACGCGGGCTCGCCGCCTGCGCGCCGGCAGCATCATCGGCATCCGCATCGGCGGCCTCGATGCCTCCGGCCCCGCCTTGCAAGCCGGCGACACGCTGCGCTTCGACGTCCGAGGCCGCGACGACCACAGCGTGTTCGGCACGATCGAACAGACGGCGGAGCTGCGCGCCGCCCCGCGGCCAGCTTGATGAGCCGGCACACGTGAACGCCGACCTGCCGCCCACCTTCAAGGTGGTGACGCTGTGGCTGCTGCTGGGCCTGACGGTGTTCCTGGGCGTCCAGTGGTGGCTGCATCATCAGCAGCAAACACGCTTTCACAGCAGCGGCGGTGTCATCGAGATCGTTCGCGGGCCCGACGGCCACTACCACTGGCCCGGCCGCGTCAACGACCGCGCAGTCGACTTCCTGGTCGACACCGGCGCCACCTCGACCGCCATCTCGGCGGCGCTTGCGCGCGAGTTGCAGCTCGACGCGCTGGGCAGCGTGCAGTCGAACACCGCCGGTGGCGTCGTCTCGGGCCAGGTGGTCAGCGGCAACGTGACGCTCGACGGCGGCGTGGTGGCCGACCGCTTGCGCATCACGGCCCTGCCGGGTCTGGGCGAGCGACCGCTGCTCGGCATGGACGTGCTCGGCCGCCTGCGCTGGACCCAGGCCGAAGGCGTGCTGCGCATCGATCTGCGGGCGCGCTGAAGCGCCGGTGCCGGCCCGAAGCCAGCGCCGCGTCGGGGCT
>JARXKP010000324.1:0-2481 GCA_030271615.1 Pseudomonadota bacterium | reverse complement strand
GCGGTCCCGGCGGGCACAATCATTCGGCATCGTGCTCAGGAGACACCCCATGTCCGACATCCCCGCCTTCACGTCCTTTGCTCCCGGCTTCGAATTTCTCCAGGGTCTGGTGAAGAACGCCGGGTCCGCGTTGCCGGGCATCGGCCAGTGGGTCGCGCCCACGCTGAACCCCGAAGAACTGGACAAGCGCATCCAGGAGCTGCGCACGGTGCAGTTCTGGCTCGAACAGAACGCCCGCATGCTGGGCGCGACGATCCAGGCGCTCGAGGTGCAGAAGATGACCCTGACCACCCTGCAGACGATGAACGTGCAGATGAGCGACCTGCGCGATTCACTGACGATACGCATGCCCGTCACGCCGCCAGCGGCCAGCGCGAACGTGCCCCCCGAGGCGCCCGAAGCCCCCGAACCCGACAGCCCAGCAGCGGCGGAAGGCACCGAGACGCAGGCCGACACCGCCGCCAGGACCGACCCCAAGCCGGCCGTCGATCCGATGCAGTGGTGGGGCGCGCTGACCAAGCAGTTCAGTGAACTGGCCGCCAGCGCGCTGAAGGAAGGCGCGGCCGGCGCCGCTCCGGGCACGCACCAGCCGCCGACAGCGGCAAGCACCAAGCCGAAGTCGCCGCCACGCAAAGCCGCCGCCAAGAAGGCCACCAGCCGCAGCAGCGCATCCGCCGCGCCCGCACGCAAGACCCGCAGCCGCTGAGCGCGATGAGACTGTTCCTGCACGCCCACGCGACGCATCCGGACTGGCGTTTCGCGCTGTCGCTGGCAACCGCCCAGCTGGAGGCGCAGCGCGCCCGGCCCGATCACATCGACGCGCCGACGCTCGGCTGGGTCTACATCACCGACCACTACGCCGCGGCGGCCGAGCCGCTGCTGGATGCATTGCGCGCGCAGTGGCCGGGCGTGGCCTGGGTCGGGTCGACCGGCGTCGGCATCGCCGCCAATGGCGTCGAGTACTTCGACGAGCCGGCGCTGTCGCTGATGCTGGGCGACATCGCGCCGGCGCACTTCCGCCTCTTCTCGGGCGTGCAGCCGCTGTCGGGTCGACCCGACTTCGCGGCGGTCTCCGCGCAGGTGCACGCCGATCCGGCTGGGCACGACGCCGCCGAGCTGATCGCCGAGCTCGCCGACCAGACCAGCGCCGGCTACCTGTTCGGTGGGCTGGCGTCAGGCCACGGCCGCACGCTGCACATCGCAGACGGCGTCTACACCGGCGGGCTGTCGGGCGTGGCATTCGACGCGCAGGTGCCGCTGATCTCGCGCGTCACGCAGGGCTGCCAGCCGATCGGCGCGGCGCGGCGCATCACCGAAGCCGACCGCAACCTGATCGTGTCGCTCGACGACGAGCCGGCGCTGGCGGTGCTGCTGCGCGATCTGAAGGTCGACGCGCACGATCCCCGCGAGGCCCTGCCTCGATTGCGCAGCACCCTGGTCGGGCTGAGCGATTCGGGCCAGGCGCCCGCGCACGGTCGCAGCTTCGGAACCGAAACGCGCGTGCGCCACCTGGTCGGCATCGACCCGGGGCGGCATGCGGTGGCGATCGGCGACGTGGTCGAGCCGGGCATGCAGCTGGCCTTCTGCAACCGCAACACCGAGGCCGCGCGACGCGATCTGGTACGCATCTGCGCCGAAATCCGCGAGGAGCTCGAGCCCGAGACCCAGTCGCTGGAAACCGCGCTGGCGCTGCACGGCAGCGACACCGGGAGTGCGCCGCACCCGGCGCGCCAGATCGCTGGCGCGGTGTATGTCAGTTGCGCTGGACGCGGCGGCCCGCACTTCGGTGCGCCATCAGCCGAACTGGCGATCGTGCGGCACGCGCTCGGCGATGTGCCTCTGGTCGGCTTCTTCGCCAATGGCGAGATCGCGCACCGACACCTGTACGGCTACACCGGCGTGCTGACGGTGTTCACCGCCGGCCCGCGAACCGCGGAGTGACGTGATGAATGCCCCCACTGCGGCGCCCGAACTGGCACCGCCCGCCACCGCGGCATCCCCCCGTGACCGGGCGCAGCGCCAGTCCCTGGTCGTGGACACCCTGACACCGCTGCTGCCAGCGCATGCGCTGTTGTGGCACCGTGAAGACACGGTCCCGTACGAATGCGACGGCCTGACCGCGTACCGTGAACAACCGCTGGCCGTCGCATTGCCCGAGACCGAGACACAGCTCGCCGCCGTGCTCGCCGCCTGCCACCGGCTCGGCGTGCCGGTGGTCGCGCGCGGCGCCGGTACCGGCTTGAGCGGCGGCGCGCTGCCACACGCGATGGGCGTGACGCTGAGCCTCGCCAAGTTCAACCAGATCATCAAGATCGACCCCGTCAGCCGCACCGCCGTCGTGCAGAGCGGGGTGCGCAACGCGGCGATCAGCGAAGCCGCCGCACGCCACGGCCTGTACTACGCGCCCGACCCGAGCAGCAAGATCGCCTGCACGATCGGCGGCAACGTGGCCGAGAACTCCGGCGGCATGCACTGCCTGAA
>JARXKP010000029.1:4611-19660 GCA_030271615.1 Pseudomonadota bacterium | reverse complement strand
GGAGTCGAACTGCTGGGCGATGGTCTTGCCGTCGGAATTCCAGGTCACGACAAAGCCGCCGTGCGACAGAGCCGACACCGATGGCTGATATTGATTCCCGGAACTGGTGGTGTTGACGCGGAACTCGCCGCCAACCGTGGCACCGCTGCTGTCGTAGCGCTGCGCGAACACGCCGGCGCCACTGCCGTCCTGTCCGTCTGAACGCCACACGGCAATGAAGCCGCCATCGTTCAGCGCCGCCAGGTCGGGCTCGTACTGGGCACCGGCGGTGTAGCTGTTGACCTTGAACGACGCGCCATTGACCGAGCCATCGGCGCCGAAGCGCTGGCCGTACACGCCGTTGCCACTGCCGTCCTTGCTGGCGTCCGTCCACAGCGTGACGAAGCCGCCCCCGTTCAGACCGACGATGTTCGGCTGCGACTGCGAAACTGTCCCCTCACCCGCCGGGTTGGCCCTCGTTTCGCTGCCCTGCGCCACGCCCGCGGCGTTGTAGCGCTGAAAGAAGATGTCTGCGTATTCGGTGAAGCCGGCGTTGTAGTAATCGTGGTACCAGGCCACCACGAAGCCACCATCGGCGGTGCTGGCGATACTGGGTTGATACTGGCCTTGAGCCGTCGTGCTGTTGACCAGAAACTCGCTGCCCAGCAAGGCGCCGTCGTTGGCGAAACGCTGCGCGTAGACACCTGCGCTGCTGCCATCCTGGTTGTCGGAGCGCCAGGCCACGACATAGCCACCGCCGGTCAGGCCTGTGACGGTGGGCTCGTACTGGCCGTATGGCGTGTAGGTGTTGACCTGGAATTCGGTGCCCACCGGCACGCCCTTGCCGTCGTAGCGCTGCGCAAAAACGCCCTCGCTCCAACCGTCCTGGCCGGTGGACGTCCACACCGTGATATAGCCACCGTCGGACAATTTTGCCGACTGGGGCGAACCTTGCGTGTCCGGCAAGTAGGTGTTGACCTTGTCGTTGACGAACAGCGCCTGGGCTCCGTCGGCCTCCGGCGTGACGTTGATCGTCACGGCGCGCGGGATGCTGGTGCCACCATCGCCATCGCTGACGCTGACGCTGACGGTTCGGCTGCCCACCGGGTCGGACGACGTGTTGGCGTAGGTCAGGTTCTCGATCACGGCCTCGACCGCGTCGGCCGTGGCGCTGGGGTTGAACTGGACCACCAGATCGCCGCCGTTGACACCCGTCGACACAATGCTGCCGATGGCGGTGCCGCCATAGCTCACGGTGCTGCCGGCCACGCCGACCTGCCCTGTTCCATTGCCCTGGTTTCGAATGCCGAATTGGTCTTGGGCGGCAAGGGCTTCCGGCAATTGCGCCGTTTCGATGTTGCCGTAGCCGGAAATGACACTGACCCACAACCGCCCACCATCGAAGTTGGCCGAATCGCTGTCGGTCAGGCTGACGCCGGCGTCGATCAGTTGTGGCGTTGCGTTGACCAGGTTCTCGGCAAACGTCTGGGTGGGTGCCAGATCGACCAACAGCGGCGAGGCGGAGTTGATGATCGAACCGGCGGTACCCAGAATCTGGTGAAACACGCCATAGGTGCTTCCGCTGTCGCGTTCCTGGTTGTAGCCAGCCCAGGCGACCACGAAGTTCGAGCCCGTCAACGCAGCGATGTCGGGCACGTATTGAGTGCTGGCGATCGTCGTGTTGACGATGGTGACACCGTCGATCTTGATGCCGCTGGCGTCGAATTTCTGCGCCATGACGTCTTGACTGCTGCCGCCCAGAATACTGCTCGGGTAACCGTCCCAGGTGACGACGAAACCGCCGGACTCCAGTGCGGCGACACGCGCGAAGGCACTCTGGTTGCTCGGTGACTCGGCGGTGTTGACCGTGATCTCGGTACCGACCGGCACACCTGCTGCGCTGAACCGCTGCGCGAAGATCGAGGCGCCCGACTCCCACACCGCGACGAAACCGCCACTCGCGAGACCGACCACATCGGGGCCCTGCTGCGTTCCCGCGACGGTGGTGTTCACGGAGATCAGCGAGCCGACCTTGGTGCCGTCGTTGTTGAACACCTGTGCGCCGATGCCGTAGCCGCTGGCGTCTCCACTGGTGTCGGTCCAGACGGCCACATAGCCGCCGCCGCTCAGGGCAGACAGTCTGGGCTGGAACTGGGTGGCCCCACCGCTGGTGTTCAGCGTAAATTCGGCACCCAGCCGGGTGCCGTCTGTCGCATAGCGCTGCGCCAGTACGTCGTTGGTGTAGGTCGCAGCCGCATCCGAATAGTCGCTGCGGTAAGCCACCACGAAGGTCCCGTCCGACAGACCCAGAACCGACGGTTCGTACTGGTTGCTGGTGATCGTGGTGTTGGCCAGGAACTCGGCGCCCACGCGGCTGCCATCGGCGGCGTATCGCTGCCCGTAAACACCGTACGAGCCACTGCCGTCCTGAGTGTCCGCACGCCAGACAAGCACGTAGCCGCCGGTGGACAGACCGGCCACCGACACCTCGGTCTGATTGCTCAGCGTCTGCGTATTGGCCTTGAACTCAGGGCCATAGGCGGCCCCCTTTGCGTCGTAGCGCTGGGCAAACACGCCGTAGCCACTGCCGTCCTGACCGTCCTGAGATGTCCAGGCGATCACGTAACCGCCGTTGTTGGTGCCGTACAGGCGCGCCACGGACGGATCAATCTGTTGACCGGCCTCGTAGGTGTTGGTTTGCTGTTCGCCGAACAACTTGACGGTGGGGGGCGGATCCGCCTCGGCGATGACGTTGATGACCACGTCGTGCGCGGTGCTGGCGGCGCCACCTCCGTCGGTCACACTGATGCGCACAACGCGCTCGGGCAACGGGCCGGACGACGGGTTGCGATAGGTCAGGTTCTCGATCACCCGTTCGATGCCCTGATCGGTGGCCGAGGCCTTGAAGGTGATGTCGAGGTTGTTGCCGTTGACTCCGTTCAGCGTGGCGCTGACGGTGCCGATCGAGACGTTCTGGTACAGGACGTCGGTGCCGACCACGCTGACCTGGCCGGTGCCAGTACCTTCGTTTCGAATGCTGATCTGGTCATCGAACCGGTTGGTCGAACTCAGGTATGAAACCACCAGATGACCGTTGGCGAAGCCCGTACCGCCGGCGTAGTTGACCTGTACCGCATCGTCGATCAACACGCCCGCCTTGGCCTGGGTTTCGGTGAACGTGACCGCGAGGGTGATGTCATCCACGGACAAGGTGGCTGCCGTGGCACTGGGCTGAATCGTCAGGTGAACAACACTCGGGTCGCTGACACCGCCATCGCCGTCGGTCAAGCGGAAACCAATGGTGCGTGTGGTGGTGCCGGCCGGCGGCGCGGTGTTTTGATAGGTGATGTTTTCAACCAGTGCACGAACAGCGACGGCCGTGGCACTGGCGTTCAGCGTGACAGTCAACAAGCCGGTGCCAGCGGTGCCGCCCGTGAAACTTCCTATCGTGGTGCCGCCGAAGCTGATGCTGGCGCCCGACACGCCGATCTGCCCGGCGCCGTTGCCTTGATTGCGAATGGCGAGCACGTCGGTGGCCGTCAGGCCAGACAGCAGGTTGACGCTGAGCTGGCCGCCGTTGAAGTCGGCTGAATCGACATCCTTGACGCTGACATCGGCGTCGAACACCTGCGCGGTGCCCGCGTAAAGCGGGTCTGCCACGGTGTTGGTCAACGTGCGTATGTCGGCCAGATTCCCGAGGATCGGATTGGCGCTGGTGCGCGGCAGCTCCGCGGCGTCGCCGAATATCTGCTGCTTGATTTCGTAGGTGTTGTTGCCCCCGTCGGCGGTCGACGCGGTGTCGGCGTACGCCACGACGAAGTTGCCGTTGCCGAGGTCGGCGATGGCCGGCAATTGCTGTTGGTCGTAATAGTTGCCGGGTGACTCGAGCTTGCGCTGCCCGTCGATGGGTGAGCCAGCGGCGTCGTACTCGCGGATGTAGATGTCACCGTAAGTGCCGGTACCGGTGAGGTCGTAGTTGTCGTTGTAGAAGGTGACGACGAAGCCGCCGGTCGAGAGACCAGTAACTGCAGGCTGATATTGCCCTCCACTGGTGGTTTCATTGACAAGGAATTCACCACCCGCCTTGACGCCTGCCGCGTCGTAGCGCTGTCCGTACACACCGGCACTGCTGCCATCCTGACCGTCAGAGCGCCACACCACGACGAAGCCACCATTGGACAAGGTCGCGACGCTGGGCTCGTATTGCGCGCCGGTTGTTTCGGTGTTGACCAGGAAAGTATCGGAGAAGGTACTCGTCGTCGCGTTATAGCGGCGGCCATAGACACCGTAGCTGCTGCCGTCGTTGCCGTTCTGGTCGTTCCAGACCATCACCAGGTTGCCGTTGGCGTAGGCCGCCACATCGGGCAGCTCCTGAGTGCCGACCTGCGCACTGGCGGGGTTGCCGGGTATGGTGCTGACCAGGGTTTCTGCAGTCACCTGTGCGCCGCTGTTGTCGAAACGACGCAGGTAGATGTCCTGGCCGTTGCTGCCCGCCTGGTTCGACGACCAGACGACGGTGAAGCCGCCGGTGTAGCTCGCCACGACGCCGTGGTACTGCTGGTTGGCGGTGGTGGCATTCGCGAGGAAGTTCGTTCCCTGGGCCACACCGCTGGCGTCATAACGCTGCACGTAGACGCCGTAAGCAGACCCGTCCGTTGAATCGTCCTGCCAGGTCACGACGAAACCGCCATTCGACAGCGCTGCGGCATGCGGATAGTTCTGAATGTTCAGCGTGGCCGAGTTGACCTTGAATTCATTGCCCAAAGCCAACCCGCTGGCCGAGAACCGCTGGCCATAGACGCCGTCGGAACTTCCGTCCTGACCGCTCGAGGTCCAGACGACCACGTAGCTTCCGTTCGTCAGCACGGTGATCTCGGGATCGCCTTGCGTGCTGTCGGCGTACGTATTGACCTGCGACTCGCCGTAGACCACCGGTACGCCGTCGAGCTGTGGCGTGACATTGATCGTGAAGCTGCTCGAATCGCTGGAACCGCCATCGCCGTCCGATACGCGAATGCCGACGGTGCGTGTGACACCAGGGCTCGACGAGGTGCTGGCGTAGGTCAGGTTCTGGACCAGCGCTTCGACCGCTTCAACTGTGGCCGAAGCATTCAGTGCGACCTGCAGATTCGCACCATTACTTCCGCCGGTGAGGGTCCCGATGGTCACGCCGCCGAATCGCACCGATGAACCACTGATGCCGATCTGACCGGCGGCGGTACCCTGGTTGCGCACACCGAGCTGGTCGGTCGATTCACCGCCCTTCACGTAGAACAGGTCCAGCGTGCCGCCGCTGAAATTGGCCGAATCGGGGTCGGTCAGGCTGACGGCTGCGTCGATGACCTGAGGCGTTGCGTTGACGACGTTCTCGGCAAAGGTGACGCTGCCGACAAAGTCGCCGAGCGTCGGATTCGCCTGGCGCGGCAATTCGGCTGCGCTGCCAAATATCTGCTGGACGATGTCGTTGCTGTTGCTCGCTCCGGCAACACCCGTGCTGTAGTCGGTGTACGCCACGACGAAGTTGCCCTGGCCCATGTCAGCCACCGCAGCCTGCGATTCGCCACTGTTGGTGGGCGAGACCAGCTTGCGCTGCCCGTCGATGGGGGCGCCCGCCGCGTCGTATTCGCGGATGTAGACATCGCTCGACGTACCGGCCCCGGTGGTGTCGTAGTTGTCGTTGTAGAAGGTGACCACGAAGCCGCCGGTCGACAGCCCGGTGACCGCCGGCTGGTACTGCCCGCCGATGGTGCTTTCGTTGACGATGAATTCGCCACCCGCCTTGGCTCCGCCCGCACTGAAGCGCTGGCCGACCACGGCGGCACTGCTGCCGTCGATGCTGTCGTCGCGCCACACCACGACAAAGCCTCCGTCGGACAGCGTGGCCACGTCGGGCTCGTACTGGTTGCCGGCCACCGTGGTGTTGATCAGGAAGGTGCTGGAATAGGTGTTGGTGGCCGCCGTGTAGCGCTTGCCGTAGACACCGTAGCTGGCGCCTCCGTCGTTGCCGCCGTCGTCACGCCACACCACCACCAGATCGCCGTTGCTGTAAGACGCGACGCGAGGCACGTACTGGCTGCTGGCCTGCGCTGTGGCCGCCCCGGGCGTGGTGCTCAGAAGCACCTCCCCACCGATCTTGGTGCCGCTGTTGTCGAAACGCTGCAGGTAGATGTCGAACCCGTTGCCGCCCGCATTGCCGGACGACGACCACACCGCCGCGAAGCCCGCCGCCACCGCACCGGCGCCCGCATAGCCGGCCACGTCGCTGTACTGCTGGGTGCTGCTGGTGAAGCTGTTGACGATGAAGTTGGCGCCCTGCGCCACGCCCGCACCGCTGTAGATCTGCCCGATCACGCCCTGCCCGCTGCTGTCGATCCCGCTGGCGTCGTCCCAGGTGATGACGAAGCCGCCGTTCGACAGGGCCGCCACGTGGGCACCGTCCTGCGTGGACGCAGTCACCGTGTTGGCACGGAACTCACCCCCGATGGCCACTCCCTGCGCCGAGTAGCGCTGGTAGTAAACGCCCCAGCTGCTGGCCGCGTCCTGGTCGTACGACTGCCACACCACGACGTAGCTGCCGTCGCTCAGCACCGCCACTTCAGGCTGCTGCTGGTCGTTGGCCGTGTACGTGTTGACCGTCGTCTCCCCAAACAACGCCGGCGCCCCATCCACTTCGGGCGTCACGTTGATGGTGAACACCGATGCATCGGTGCTGCCGCCGTCGCCATCAGAAACTCGCAGACCCACCGTGCGAGTGACCGCCGGACTCTGTGAAGTGCTGGCGTAGGTCAGGTTCTGAACGAGAGCCTGCACCGCTTCGGGCGTGGCGCCGGCCAGCAGGTTGATTTTCAGCGGGCTGCCATCGACACCACTCACCAAGGTGCCGATGGCGACGCCGCCATAGCTGACGTTGGTGCCCGACACCCCGATCTGACCGGCGGCGGTGCCCTGGTTGCGCACACCGAGCTGGTCGGTCGATTCGCCGCCCTTCACGTAGAACAGGTCCAGCGTGCCGCCGCTGAAATTGGCCGAATCGGGGTCGGTCAGGCTGACGGCTGCGTCGATGACCTGAGGCGTTGCGTTGACGACGTTCTCGGCAAAGGTGACGCTGCCGACAAAGTCGCCGAGCGTCGGATTCGCCTGGCGCGGCAATTCGGCTGCGCTGCCAAATATCTGCTGGACGATGTCGTTGCTGTTGCTCGCTCCGGCAACACCCGTGCTGTAGTCGGTGTACGCCACGACGAAGTTGCCCTGGCCCATGTCAGCCACCGCAGCCTGCGATTCGCCACTGTTGGTGGGCGAGACCAGCTTGCGCTGCCCGTCGATGGGGGCGCCCGCCGCGTCGTATTCGCGGATGTAGACATCGCTCGACGTACCGGCCCCGGTGGTGTCGTAGTTGTCGTTGTAGAAGGTGACCACGAAGCCGCCGGTCGACAGCCCGGTGACCGCCGGCTGGTACTGCCCGCCGATGGTGCTTTCGTTGACGATGAATTCGCCACCCGCCTTGGCTCCGCCCGCACTGAAGCGCTGGCCGACCACGGCGGCACTGCTGCCGTCGATGCTGTCGTCGCGCCACACCACGACAAAGCCTCCGTCGGACAGCGTGGCCACGTCGGGCTCGTACTGGTTGCCGGCCACCGTGGTGTTGATCAGGAAGGTGCTGGAATAGGTGTTGGTGGCCGCCGTGTAGCGCTTGCCGTAGACACCGTAGCTGGCGCCTCCGTCGTTGCCGCCGTCGTCACGCCACACCACCACCAGATCGCCGTTGCTGTAAGACGCGACGCGAGGCACGTACTGGCTGCTGGCCTGCGCTGTGGCCGCCCCGGGCGTGGTGCTCAGAAGCACCTCCCCACCGATCTTGGTGCCGCTGTTGTCGAAACGCTGCAGGTAGATGTCGAACCCGTTGCCGCCCGCATTGCCGGACGACGACCACACCGCCGCGAAGCCCGCCGCCACCGCACCGGCGCCCGCATAGCCGGCCACGTCGCTGTACTGCTGGGTGCTGCTGGTGAAGCTGTTGACGATGAAGTTGGCGCCCTGCGCCACGCCCGCACCGCTGTAGATCTGCCCGATCACGCCCTGCCCGCTGCTGTCGATCCCGCTGGCGTCGTCCCAGGTGATGACGAAGCCGCCGTTCGACAGGGCCGCCACGTGGGCACCGTCCTGCGTGGACGCAGTCACCGTGTTGGCACGGAACTCACCCCCGATGGCCACTCCCTGCGCCGAGTAGCGCTGGTAGTAAACGCCCCAGCTGCTGGCCGCGTCCTGGTCGTACGACTGCCACACCACGACGTAGCTGCCGTCGCTCAGCACCGCCACTTCAGGCTGCTGCTGGTCGTTGGCCGTGTACGTGTTGACCGTCGTCTCCCCAAACAACGCCGGCGCCCCGTCCACTTCGGGCGTCACGTTGATGGTCATAGCGCTCGACACGCTGGAGCCGCCATCGCCGTCGGAAACCCGGATGCCTACCGTGCGGCTGGGTGCAGGGCTTTGCGAGGTGCTGCCGTAGGTCAGGTTCTGAATCAGTTCCTCGACCGCGTCGACCGTGGCGCCGACGGTGAAGGTGACCACCAGATTGCTGCCATTCGTGCCGCCGGATATTGTTCCGATGATGGTGCCTTCGTAGCGCACCGTGCTGCCGGAAACACCGATCTGATTGGTACCGTTGCCGACGTTGCGGACACCGAGTTGATCGGTCCCGTCACCGTTCTGGACGTAGAACAGGTCGAGGCGCCCACCATCGAAGTTGAGCGAGTCGAGGTCGGTCAGGCTGACCAGCGGTTGAATCACCTGCGGCGTGGCATTGACCAGGTTCTCGCCCAACGTGACGCTGCCGATGAAGTTGGCGAGCGTCGGAGCGAGTTGAGGCAGTGCGCCACCGGTTGGGCCGAATACCTGCTGGGCGATGTCGCTGCCGGTCGTGCCGTTGGTCTGATCGGTGTAGGACACCACGTAGCGCCCGGCACCGAGGTCGGCAATCACCGGCTGCGACTCGGTGGAATTGGTGGTGGACTGAAGTTTGGTCTGGTCGGTCAGGGCCAGGCCTGCGGCGCTGAACTCGCGCACGTAGACGTCCTGGGTGGTGCCGGTATTGGTCGCGTCGTAGTAATCGTTGTACCAACTGACCACGAAGCCGCCCGTCGACAGGCTGGTGACGCTGGGCTCGTACTGGTTGCCCGTGGTCGACTGATTGACGATGAACTCGCCACCGGCCTTGGCCCCGGCAGTGTCGTAGCGCTGCGCATAGATGCCCGCGCCACTGCCGTCCTGGCCATCCGAACGCCAGACCACAACGAAGCTGCCGTCGCCGAACATCGCCACGTGAGGCTCGTATTGCGCGCCGGTGGTGGTGTTGTTGACGAGGAAGGTGCTCGAAAACGTGTTCGCCGCTGCGTCGTAACGACGACCGTAGACGCCATAGCTGCCGCCATCATTGCCGCCCTGGTCGGTCCAGACGATGACGAGGTTGCCGTTGGCCGTCGCGGCGATTTCCGGAGTCTGCTGGGTGCCTGCCTGCGCAGTGGCGACGCCTGGGGCGGTCCCGACCAGGGTCTCGACTCCCGCCTTCGAGCCGTCGTTGTTCCAGCGTTGCAGGTAGACGTCGTAGCCCCCGTTGTACGAGACCCACGCTGTCACGAAACCGCCGGTGTAGCCTGCGACGTTGCTTTGGTACTGCGTGCTGGAGGTCGTCGTGTTGACACCGAAGGCGGCGCCCTGTGCCGTGCCGCTGGCGCTGAAGCGCTGAGCGAAAACCCCTTCCGCAGAGACGTCGGCGCCGTCCCAGGTGACCACGAAACCGCCATCGGATGTGGCCGCCACGTGCGGGTTGGTCTGGTCGCCGGCAGCCACCGAGTTGGCACGCGACTCCGCGCCGATCGCCGCACCGGTTGCCGAGTACCGCTGGTAGTACACCCCGTAGGAGTTCAGAGCGTCCTGCGAGTACGACTGCCACACCGTGACATACGTGCCATCGGCTAGAACCACCATGTCAGGGTTGATTTGTTCGCCGGTGCGAAAGGTGTTGACGCTGGTTTCAGGGGTCAGATTCACGGCGAATTTCTCCGGAGATGTGTGGGGTCAGCGGCCGATCGGCGCTTGCTGCACGGCTGGCAACGGGACGAAACAGAAGTAACCGTGCAAACCTCACGCTTATAGGCCCGAGGATTTGAGTGAGCAATCCCCTAACAACCGTCGGCATACCCCCCAACCGCGGGGTCTCCGCCCGCGAAGTCAATCGACCTCGGGCGAAATCAGAAAAACGGGGTCGGCTCTGTGACGGCCGCGTGAAAACGCCGCTGGTTTATCGAGCAATCGATGGGAAAGGCAGCGTCAGCCGAAGACCCCGCGAGGTTTCGGTGCTCAGCCAGGAAAGCGGAGCGGCGAGTGTGGTCAGCCGCCTGCACCCAAGCACGACCGCACGCTCGCGGCGAAGGTCGACACGTTGATGGGCTTGGACAAGTAGGCGTCGCAGCCGGCGGCTCGCATCTTGGCTTCATCGCCGTGCATCGCATAGGCGGTGAACGCCACTACGACCACGTGCTGCAACGCGGGATCGGCCTTCAGCAGTCGCGTCAACTCGAGGCCGTCCATGCCCGGCATCTGGATGTCCATCAGGATCAGCTCCGGCTGAAAGACCGGAATCTTCGACTGCGCCTCACGGGCATCGGACGCCGACTCCACCTGGAAACCATCCTTGTCCAGAACAAACGTGACCAGCTCGACGTTCATCTCGTTGTCGTCGACCACCAGCACCCGTGGAGCGCTCATGACAGACTCGATTGGGGCAGCCCGCCAGTCCGGGTGCGTCCGCGTCGAATGCTTTCGAGCATGGCCGACATTCCGCCTCCCCCCTTGCTCAGGATCGCAAGGGCCGATGCAGCCAGGCTCGCATATTCCGCGTCGGTCAGGAGCATGCTGGTCCAGATGAACACCGGCACATCCCGCCAGGCCGGCATCCGGCGCAACGCATCCAGTACCTGGAAGCCGTCGAATCCCGGCATCATCAGATCGAGGATGACGGCATCAGGCCGGTGGCGATCGATGTCACGCAACGCCTCGCGGCCGTTCAGGACACCCACGGCGTCGATGCCGATGCTCTTGAGCATCGCCTGCATCAGATCCAGTGCTGCCGGGTCGTCGTCGATCACCAGCACCGAGGCGCGATGCGGCCCCGTCATTCCGAACCGCGACATCGCCAGCAGCACCTGGTCGCTGCGTATCGGCTTGCACAGCACATCCGCAATCGCGAAGGCGGCTGCGGCACCGCCGTCTGCAGGCATCGTCATGCCCACCACCGGCGACTCGCGACTCGCGCCCCCATTGCGGATGCCCTCGAGCAGACCCAGGCCGCGCTGATCAGGCAACAGCAGATCCAGCGTGATGGCGTCATAAGGCGTGGCGCGTGCGCTGCTCAGGGCGTGCTCGGCGGTCGATGCCCCGTCGACCCGATAACCGAACCCGGACAGCGTCTGGACCATCTGCGTCAGGCCGAGCTGATCGTCTTCGACGACCAGCAGGCGATCGGCTGGAGACTCCCGCCTCCGCTGAGCGGCCGCCTCGGCGCGATGGGCGTCGGTGCCATGAACGCGGTTCAGCACCACATGGAACACGCTGCCCAGCCCCACCGTGCTGCGCACGCCCACGCGGCCGCCCTGCGCCTCCACGAGACGACGCGTCAACGCCAGTCCGAGGCCGGTGCCTTGATGCTGCTTGCTGTAGCCGGCGTCGAGTTGCTGGAATTCGACGAACAGGCGAGTCAGATCCGCGGGTGCGATGCCGATACCGGTGTCCTCGACCTCGATGCGAAAATGTTGGGTGCCCTGCGCCGACGCACGGACCATGACCCGGCCGCCCTCGGCAGTGAACTTGATGGCATTCGACAGGTAGTTGTAGAGCACCTGCTTCAGCCGTGCCGCGTCGAGCACCAGGTCGGTCAGCCCCGGCTCGATATCGATGCTGATGCCGATCCGCTTGCGCTGAATCGCTGTCTGCAGCACATCGGACGTCTCCTTCAGCAGCGACGGCAACGGCACCGGCTCGGGGAAGAACTCGAACTTGCCCGATTCGACCTTCGACAGATCGAGCACGTCGTTGATGAGCTGCAGGAGATGCCGACCGCTGGTAGCGATGTGCCCCACGAATTGATCGTGCTTGGGGGAGCCTTGCGGCACGGACCCCGAGAGCAGCAGATCCGAGAAGCCGATGACCGCATTGAGCGGCGTGCGCAACTCGTGCGACATGTTCGCCAGGAACTGGCTCTTCAGCCGGTTGGCCTCCTGGATCTGCCGGTTTTCCGCCTCCAGCCGCTGCGCCTTCAGCCGGACATCCTCGGCCAGCCGCTGCTGCGTGATCTCGGTGACGATGCCCAGCATCCGCTTCGGCTTCCCGTCGTGGTGCTGCACGCTGCCATGGACGCTGATCCAGTGCACGCTTGCATCGGGCCAGATCACCAGGCACTGCGCGTGCCACCCCTGCGAGTCGGCGATGGCCCGGTGCAGGCTGTGCGCAACCTCGTCACGATCATGCGGATGCACATGCTGAATGAAGATGTCGAACGTCCAGAGAGCCTGGAGTTCGTCGTAGCCGAAGCAGCGATCGTGTCGTAGCGAGCGTTCGACCAGACCGCTGGACAGGTCCAGGACCCAGTCACCGATCGCCGCCGAATCCAGCGTGAACCGCAGTCGCGCCTCGCTGTCTCGCAGAGCGGCCTCGGCCCGTCGCTGACGAGAAACGTCGCGGGCGATCTTCGATGCACCGACGATGTGTCCCTCGCCGTCACGAATCGGCGAAATCGAGATCGACACCTCGAGCCGCTTGCCTTGCCTGTCCAAGCGCACGGTATCGAACGCCGGGACACGTTCGCCGTGTTCCAGCTTCTGCATGATGTGCGTTTCTTCGCTTTCCAGTTCCGGCGGGATCAGCATCCGGATCGGCTGGCCGATCGCCTGCTCTGCGCTGTAGCCGAACATCGCCCGGGCCGCGCTGTTCCAGCTCGTGATGCGACCCTGGAGCGTCTTGCCGATGATCGCGTCGTTGGACGATTCGACGATGGCCGCAAGCCGACTCGACTCCGTTTCAGCGTCGATCAGCGCGCCCATGTCCCGAAACACCATCGCCAGCCCGAGCACGGAACCGTCGTGCGAATGGGTCAGCGCGGCCTTCAGTTCCAGCCTCGTTCGCTGCCCATCGCGGGAAACGGCGACGATGCGATGAACGTTGTCGACGGTGATCGCCTGCTCGATCATCACGTCGACCGGGTTCCGCGACAGATAGTCGTCCGGCCGGTCTTCGCGCTGGAACACGTTCCAGACCGACTGGTGCTGCGCATCGACCTGCAACCAGCCGGTCACCAGCTCGGCGACGGTATTCATGCGCATCACCCGCCCTTCACGATCGGTCGCGATGAAACCGGCTCCGATGCTGGCGAGCGTGACGGCCAGGCTCTGCTGGCTCTCGACCAGTTGTTCCTCGGCGCTTCGGCGCTTGCCGATCTCGGCTTCCAGGGACGCGATCACCGACTTCAGTTTGCCGATCGAGGTGATCCGCCATGCGTCCGGAATCAGCGGCCACAGCGCCATCGCGGCCACCGGCGCCAGCATGGCCCCGACAGCATGCCAGCCGGAAGCAGGAGCCCACTCGGCCAGATGCCCGGAGAACAAATTGAGAAAATTCATCGCGGATGCCGATCTCACAAAAGAACAACGACACGACGGCGCTCGGGGCTGCACGATGCTTCGCGCTGCTCTTGCCGTTTGGCGGCAAAAGCTATCGCTGAATTGACATGAGGAGGGTTTCCCTCCAACTGACGGCACGCAGCGAAAATGATCGATCGAAAATCACGGCTGTGGCGCGAGCTCAGTATGGGTGCGCCGAAGACTGCACGCCGGATCCACGCCGAATACCCCTGAAGGGCGAAGAGACCATGCCGCTGAGTCAAGTTCGGCTTCACATTCACGAGGTCTGCGTGCGCGACGGTTTCCAGATCGAGCCGCTGTTCGTGCCCACCGACCGCAAGGTCGAGTTGATCAACACGCTGAGCCGCACCGGCCTGTCGAAGATCGAGGTCACGTCGTTCTCGTCACCCAAGGCCATCCCGGCTCTGGCCGATGCCGAGGAGGTGATGGGCCGCATCGACCGCATCCCCGGCGTCGAATACGCCGCGCTGGTGCCCAACGTGCGTGGTGCGCAGCGCGCGCTGGCTTGCGATGTGGACGAACTGAATCTGGTGATGTCGGCCAGCCCGTCACACAACCTGGCCAACCTGCGCATGGACAGGCAGCAATCGCTGGCCCAGTTCGCCGACATCGTGGCGGTCGCGGCGGATCGGGTGCAGATCAACGCATCGCTGTCGACCGCGTTCGGCTGCCCTTTCGACGGCGAGGTGCCGATCGAACAGGTGCTCGATCTGGTGCAGCACTTCGTCGATCTGGGCATCAGGCGGGTTGCGCTCTGCGACACCACCGGCATGGCCAATCCGGCCCAGGTACGGCGCCTCTTCGGCGCCGTGATCGCACGCTGGCCGCAGGTCGCTTTCACCGCGCACTTCCACGACACCCGCGCCATGGGACTGGCCAATGCGCTGGCCGCATTCGATGTCGGCGTGGTGCGCTTCGATGCGTCGCTGGGCGGGCTCGGAGGCTGCCCGTTCGCGCCCGGAGCCAGCGGCAATGTGTGCACCGAAGACCTCGTTCACATGTTCGAAGCCATGGGCGAGAACACTGGCGTCGACCTGGAACACCTGCTCACACTGGCGCGCGCCCTGCCGGGCATCGTCGGGCACGCGGTGCCGGGTCAGGTGATGAAGGCCGGCCCGGCGACGCGGCGCTACCCGAAATCGGATGCTGTGGTCGCTGCGGTTCCGGGCCGCTGATAGCCGCGAATCGCCGCCGCGTGTCCTGGCAATTCTTCGAGATCCGCTCAGGACGTCGACATGCCCGTGGGAGAACGGGGGGGAGCGCGTGCCATCCAGCCCGCCGCGGACAACCCCGTCAGGTGACGCCGAGAGCCGGACGCGCCGCCAGGTTGATGCGCTGCTGCTCACGCAGGCCCTTTTGCGGAAGGTCGAGCAGCATCG
>JARXKP010000029.1:0-4511 GCA_030271615.1 Pseudomonadota bacterium | reverse complement strand
AGGTTGATGCGCTGCTGCTCACGCAGGCCCTTTTGCGGAAGGTCGAGCAGCATCGGTGAACTGGACGCACCGCGCGACTTGTAGATGCCGCAGCCCAGCACCAGGTCGGGCGTGACGGGCTCGACGTACGAGGTCTTCTGGTCGACCGCACCGCTTTGCGGATTGGAGAACTGGTAGTCGACCCAGCCGCCGCCGTGAGCCGCCTGCTCGAACGCGTCGTTGATCAGCTTCTGTCCGTCGACCCCAGGGATGTCTCGCACCGAGGTGCCGATCTTCTCGTTCTTGCCCGAGAAGGCGCGGTAGACACCGTTGCGGTCGAATGCAAAGACATACATGTCGCGGTCGGCAAAGCCTTGGGTGGCGGCGGTGATGTGCGCCAGTGCTGCCGGCCCCTGTCGGCGGTACAGCTCCACGGCCTTGCGCACCAGCGCATGCGCTTCGTCGGCACTACCCTGACGCAGCTTGAACGACGCCACCGCGGAGCTGAGGCGTTCGGCGCGTGCGCTGAGCTGCGAAGAGCTGTTGAGCGCCGATTCGACCATCTGCGCATTGCGCTGCGTGATCTCGTCGATGTGATGCACCGCCTGCGCAATCTGGTCGAGGCCGCTGCTCTGTTCGGCCGTGCTGGTCTTGATCTGGTGAACGCTTTGCGCAACCTCGCGGATGCCGTGCACGATCTCTGCAAACGTGTTGCTGGCGCCGCCGATCTGCGTGACGCCGGTCTTAACATAGTCCGCCGATGCGGTGATGAGCGATTTGATTTCGCGTGCCGACTCGGCGCTGCGCTGAGCCAGCGAGCGCACTTCGGCCGCGACGACCGCGAAGCCTCGACCCTGCTCGCCTGCGCGAGCGGCTTCGACGGCGGCGTTCAATGCCAGGATGTTGGTCTGGAACGAGATGCCTTCGATCACGCCGACGATCTCGTGCACGCGGCTCGAACTGGACTGGATGTCCTGCATCGCCGAAACCGCCGACTGGATCGCGCTGCCGCCGCTCTCGGCGATCGACTGCACGCGTGCGGCCATGCCGCTGGCCGCCTCGGCACCCTGCGCACTCTTGCGCACCGCACCGCTGAGTTCCTGCACGCTGGCGGTCGTCTGCTCGAGACTCGACGCCTGCGCCTCGGTGCGTTCCGACAATGCCCGGGTGTCGCTCGACAGGCTCAAGCCGGCCTGGGCCACCATCGACGAACTGCTGCGAACGTCGGCCACCATCTCGGACAGGCGACCGGACATCGCGTCCAGGAAGTCGCCGATTTCCGCCATCTCGTCAGTTCTGCGCAGTCGCACGTGGGTCGCGAAGTCGCCTGCCGCGAGCTGAGTGACCGATCCGCGCAGCACGCGGATCGCTCCGAACGACGTGCGGAAATACACCAGCATGATGTACGCGACGCCCAGCACCGCGGCCAGGCCGGCCGCCGACTGGGAGAACCACAAGGTCTGCTGTCGTTGGGCCCGGTCTTCGAGCATCGACTGGAGGCGCTGCGCGGCGGCGCGGCCGACGCCGAGCGCCTGATCGGTCGCCGCGGTGCCTGCCGCGAAGTAGGCCGCAGCGTCTCCGGCGACCGCTCCGGTCGCGAAGGTCGTTTCCGCACGTTGCGCGTAGTCGCGGGCTGTCGCCAGCGCCACCGACAGGCCGACCGGTGCGGTCTCGCCGGATCGAACAAGGGCTGCCACGATGTCTTCGGCCGACGCGACCGCCTGGCTCATGACGCGCGACTGCGCGACGATCTCTGCGCGGTCGTCCGCGCTGACCTCGCCCTTGCGCAGCAGCGCGGCACCTCGCCCGCGCATCTGGCCGAGCGCTTCGGTCCACGCGACCAGCGGCTCGACCGCCAGATGCATCAGGTGGAACGAGGTGCCTTCGGGATCGAGCAGCAAGCCGCTGGACTCGGCGGCACGGGACAGGAGGCGCCGCATCGCTTCGACCTGCTCGGTGTGCAGCCGAAAACTCTGCGCAGCGGTCGGCGGCACTTCGCCGTCGGCGAGGCGGTCGAGGACGCGGCGGATCGGGTTCCAGATGTCGCCGAGTTCGAACTCGGGGTGCTGAAGCAGCGTCGATTGCAGCGATCCGATGGCGGCCTTCAGCGCCACGCGGTTCTGGGCGAGATCACCCGCCACGCTGGCGTCGCCGGACAGCGCACGGTTGACGAGGCCCCGGTGCTTCTGGGTCTGCGCGACCACATCGAGCGTCAACCCGATCAGCGGCGCTCCGCGGGCTTCGAGCCGGGTCGACTCCAACGCGTCGTGCGACATCCAGAGCGTCTGTGCGATCAGCCATGACAGTGGCACCAGAAGCGTCAGCGCCATCACGGTGACCTTGGCCGGGAACCGCAGCCGCCGCATGAGCTGCATGCCGGGCCAGAGAAATACCCGCCCGATGGCGTTGTCGAACAAGCTCATTCAAAGCTCCAGACAGTTGATGGCGCCCACACTTGAAAAAAGCCAAGGCTCATTGAGCGTATCGGCGCCAAAGTCGAAGTCTTGAGCTGGATGCACCGGAGCAGTGCCTCGCGTCAACCTCCCGTCGTCGCCGGGCCGGGCCACACCAGGCGGGCCAGCAGCTCGTCTTCGAACCATTGCCGCATGAAGCCGCCGATCAGCGCCGACACGTCTTCATCGGTGTGGGTGCGGCCATCGGTCGAGAAACAGGCCTCAGCAAGCGCGCAGGCCTGCGCGAAGGTCGAGCCGTCCCGCATCGCTCGCAGCAATGCCGCTTCGGCCCGATGCAGCGATCGGAAATGAGGCTGCAGGCCCTTGCGCCAGACCAGCCAGTCGACATCGACGGCCCCGACTTGCAGCTCGGGTGGCGACTGATCGTCATCGAGCGCCTGCCACACCGCCACGGTGTTGTAGCGAAACACCAGCAACTGCGTCGTCGGCACCGACACCAGCCGCAGCGTGGCCCACGCCTCGGGCGGCAGGTCGGCGAACACGCTCGCGTCGAGCACCTCGGAATCAAGGCCGTCGAAGGCGCTGCGCAGCGCCCAGTCGAGCCGGGCCAGCTCGGCGCAGCCGGGACGCTCGGGGAGGTTCGCCGCCAGATGCGCGTCGAGGCGTTCGCCATACCAGCGCAGGCTGCGGGTCGTCGGCGGGTGCCCGGCGATGTAGGCGAGCGCGGCCGCCTCGAAGGCTTCGCCGCCCATCACGGCATGCGTCTTTTCGTACGAATCGATCAGCGTGTCGAGCAGCCGCTGGCGGTAGGCGTTGAGGTAGATGCCAAGGCCCCGTTGCTGCCGCGCGGTGTCGCCGTCGATCAACGCCGTCGCGTCGGCCGCGCCCAGCAGGTGCTGCTGAAACTGCAACTGCGCCGACAGCAGCGACAGGCTCACGCCAGGCTCCCGGCCGGCTCGAGCACCTCGTGCGCGAACACCTGTTCGGCGATCGATCGCGCGTGGTCCAGTTCGTCCACCAGCTCGTGCAGCGGCGGGATGCGGTCGTCACGCTCGATCATCGTCGCGACCGGACCGACGAGCGACAGCGCCTCGACATACAGCGCCCACACTGCATCGGCCACCGGGTGGTCGTGGGTGTCGATGATGTGATCGCCGTGGTCGGCGTGGCCGGCGAGGTGAATCTGCTGCACCCGGTCGGCCGGGATGCCACGCAGGAAGGCCCGCGCATCGAAGCCATGGTTCACGCTGCTGACGTGAATGTTGTTCACGTCCAGCAGCAGCCGGCAACCGGTGCGACGGCAGACCTCGCGAATGAAGTCCCACTCGGTCATCTCGGATGCGCGAAAGCTCACATAGCTGGAGACGTTCTCGAGCACCAGCGGCCGCTGCAGCACGTCCTGCACCTTCTGCACATTGCGGGCGACCACGTTCAGTGCGGCTTCGGTGTAGGGCAGCGGATACAGGTCGTGCAGCACGCGACCGTGCACGCCCGTCCAGCACAGGTGGTCGGAGATCCACAGCGGCTCGACCCGACGCGCCAGGGCGACGAGCGATTCGAGGTAGGCCGCGTCGGGTCCGTCGGCCGAGCCGATGGACAGCGCCACACCGTGCATCGCGACGGGGTAGTCGGCGCGAATGCGGTCCAGCATCACCAGCGGCTTGCCACCGAGAACGAGGTAGTTGTCGGACAGGATCTCGAGCCAGTCGACGCGCTGGGGTGCGTCGAGAAAATCCGGATAGTGCTGCGTGCGCAGCCCCAGCCCGAAACCGGGGTGGGCGAGTCGGGGCTGTGCTGCAGACATAGGTTTCAGTCGGCGATCACTGGTCGCCGATGGTGCCGCCGGCCTTCAGGCATTCGGCCGCAGCCATGGCCTTGAAGCCGTGGCCCTTGCAGGCGTTCTGGCCCTTGCACGAGTTCTCGCTGGTCTTGCAGTCTGAATTGCCCTTGCAGCTGTGCACGCCGTAGCAGTGCACCTTGTCGCTGGCGGCGATGGCTTTGCCGGAGCTGCCGGCCGGCGCGTCGGCGGCGAAGGCGGCTGCAGAAAATGCCAGCGCGGCAGCAGCGGAAGCGATCTGGAAACCTTTGGATGGGGTGAACATGGAAATCTCTCCTGTG
>JARXKP010000323.1 GCA_030271615.1 Pseudomonadota bacterium | reverse complement strand
TCGATGGCAGCGGAGGTTGCAGCATGAGCGCCGTCATGCAAGACCTGACGCGCGCCGCCGCGCTTGCCGATTCACTCGCGGTCGATCGAACCGAGGCAATCAAGCGCGCACGCACCGCCCTGGCGCCGTCGCTCACCGGCAGGCAGGCTCCGGCCTATCCAGTGTCGGCACTCGGGCCGCTGGCGTCTGCCTGCGAGGCCATCGCAGCGGCTGGGCAGGTGCAGCCCGCGATGGTCGGGCAGTGTCTGCTCGGGGCCGCATCGCTGCTGACGCAAGGGCTGTTCAACGTCGAGACGTTGAACGGGAGGCGACCGCTGTCGCTGTACCTGCTGACGCTGGGTGACTCCGGCGAGGGCAAGTCCACCGCGCAGGGCGCGGCCCTGGCACCTGTCAACGACTGGCAGTGCAAGGCGGCAAAGCACTACAGCGACGAGCTGCGGGACTTCGACAAAGCCAAGTCGAGCCGCAAGCGCACCGACGATCCGCCCGAAGCGCCAGCCTGTCCGTATCGCCTGGTCGGGGATGCCACCGTGGAGGGTTTGCGCCGAGACCTCGACACCGGCGTATGTTCGCAAGGCGTGTTCAGCGACGAAGCGGCTGCGATCCTGTCGGGCTACGGCATGAGCGCCGACCACCGATCGAAGACGGCAGGCGTGTTCTCGAAACTCTGGGACAGCGGGCACCTGAGCGTGTCGCGTGTGACGGGCGGGCGGGTCGAGCGGTACGGCCGGCGTGTGGCGCTGCACTGGTTGATTCAACCCATGGCGGCATCCGAGTCGATCGGCGATCCGCTGCTGTCGGCGCTGGGCTTTTGGCCGCGCTTCCTGGCGGCATGGCCCGACGCCCAGGCACCGCGCCTGGCGCGAGCGTTTCGCCCGGACACCTTGCCCGCTGTCGGCGCCTACTGGCAACGCTGCAACCAGTTGCTCAGTGAGGCGCTGCCCGACGACGCCGGAGATTGCCCCGTGCTCCCGCTGGCCGACGATGCGCGGGCGCTGCTGAGCGTGGCATTCGAGAGATTCGAGCGCGACGCCCGCCGGGGCGAGCTGCAAGTCGTCAAGCCGTTCGCCCTGCGCGCCAGCGAGCAAGCCTGCCGTATCGCCGGAGTGCTCAGCGCGTTCGACGGCGCATCGTCGGTGTCTGCCGAGTCGATGCGCGGGGCGCTGGCGCTGGTCGCCTACAGCTTGAAGACCTGGCAGGCCATCGTCGATGAGGGCGCGGCCGATCAGCGCGGCGTGATCGCATTGCGCCTGTACGAATGGCTGACCACCCGGCCCGGCTGGTGCGAGCCGCTGGCGGTCATCGTGAACAAGGGGCCGGCCTGCGTGCGGACGCGAGACCGACGCGACGCAGCGCTGTCGGAGCTGGAGGAAGCCGGACTGGTGCAAGTCCTCGACGGCAAGGCTCAGGCGCTGATCGGGCCGGCGATCGACGGGGCGGCGGCATGACGGCCGCGCTGTTGGATGAACTGCTGGCCGGGTTCACTGTCGGGGCTGTCACTGCGTTCGCACAGCCTACCCCTGCGAAAGCTGCGAATTCTGCGAAGAGTGAGCATCCGCGCGGGCTGCGACCTGCATTGCGAGTCTGCGAAGGGCTGCGAATTTCTGCGAAAGCGGCGCACCTCGATGGTGCCGACGCTGCGGTTTCGCAAACTTTCGCAGCCCTTCGCAAACCGGAAAACAGCCCGCAGAGTGAGCACCAGTGCGGGTCTTCGCAAGATTCGCAGGATTCGCAGGGGTACCCCGTGCAATGCGCAGCGGACAGCCCCCCGCCAGCGACCGGCTGGACCGATGCCGACATCACCCGTTTCCTCGACCGGCGCGCCCGCTTGATGCGCTGGGGCTGGCCTGAGACCGAGGCGGAAGCGCTGGCCGACCGACTGGTGAGGCGAGACCGGGACACCGACGAGCGGGTGAGCTGCATCGACTGCGGGCATTACCAGCCGGGCCGCTGTGGCAACCATCGGCGCGCCGGCCTGAACGTGGCGGAGGTAGGCCGCGACCTGGCGTCGCTTCTCCAGCACTGCCCGGCCTGGTCACGGCGAGGGGGCGACTCATGACGGAGTCCCAATTTTCCCCAACAGGCGCGCCGGATTACGCACGGCTTTACGCAGAGCGCAAACCACACCGATTGCGTAAAGCAGCGGCGGAAATTGTCCGGAGCCGGGCGGAAGTACGCACGCCAGTACGCAAGACGTACTGCGTACCGCCGCCGTTTGAATGAATCAACGTTTATCAGAAGTTCGACCCACCACCGAAAGGAAGCACATGAACCACCCCACCCCACCCACGATGAACCCGGCGTTCATCCAACACGCGCCAGGCCATCCGATGCGCAAATCGGCTGCTCTGGCCTTCGTCAAGGCGCTGTTCGCTCAGCGTCCGGACGCAGACCCTGGCGACGTGCTCGCAAAGATCGACGCCCGCTCCGACCTCCGCAAGTCCAACACCTGAAAGGCTCAGCCATGACCACCCATGCCATTGCAGACATCCAAGCCCTCGACGCCGAGCTGGCGCAGCTCAGCCTCGACGCGCAGCCCCTGAACGAAGCCATGCGCCGCGCGCACGAAATGACCGGCGCAGAGACCGAGCCGCCGGCCGATCTGACCGCAGCGCGCAAACGCACCGTGGCGGACTTCCTGTTGGGGCTGACGAAGCGCGCCAGCGTCGATGCGATCGAGGCCGAGCTGCACACGGCGCAGGACAAAGCAGATGCTGCCCGCCGCGACGCCGAGCTGGCCAGGCTCGGGGCGGATGAAATCGACCAACGACTGCGGCCGATCAACGAGCAAATCGGGCAACTGCAACGCCGCCGCAAGTTGCTGCAACGCATGGCGATTCGGGAAGCGGCCGAGGAAGCCGCCCTGCGCTACCGTGAGGCCCTGCGCGCTGCGATCGAGGGTTACGCGGTGGTGCGCGCCCACGACGACGTGCTTCGAGAAATCGAGCGGCACGGCGAGTTCGGGGCGCCTCAACCGGAGGGCGGATACCTGTCGTTCAGCGATCGCACCTGGCCGAAGTTCATCGTGCCAGCCTTCCCGACCCTGCGCGCCTTCGAAGGTGACTGCAACTACACCGAGGAAATCGTCGAGTACTCACGCGATCGAATGAACCCACGCAACCGATGTGTGTCGCTCGACTTCGCGCCGGTTCTCGCTGGGGTCCTACAATCACTTGCGGCTAAGGGTTTGCTCTGACTGGATAACTTTCCGGATAACTCAGACCCGAAAAATTTTGCAAAGCTAGCAACCATGCGGGTTTCCGGGTAGAGTGTGATAGACCCCGGTCCACCAGACATGACTCTTTAGAAAACTTCGACATCGAAGAGCGGGCAAGCGACGCAGCAGACCACTGGGATGCTCGGCAGTTACGAACACAACAACGAGAAATACTGAAATGAGCATCAAGTACAAAGTCGAATTCAAGGATGACCCTGCTTGTTCCAAGAGCGGGGCACTGGCGGCTTCGGCCAATGGTTGTGTGCGCACAAGCATCCCGCGCTATGACGGCAAATGCGACATGGCTTTGATCGAGGTTCCTGATGCCGAGGCTGCACAGAATCTGGAGAAGCTGATGGCCGCAGACAGCAACGTCCTGAGTCACAAGCTAGTTTAAGAACTTATCCGTAAATAGTACACTTCTGTCCCGAGCCGCATTTCACGCGGTGGT
>JARXKP010000028.1 GCA_030271615.1 Pseudomonadota bacterium | reverse complement strand
CGGCTACCGAGCCACCGAGTGGGCGCGGGCGGGCATCCTGCATAACGCCATCGCATATTCCACCGAGGGTATCGAGATCTGGTTCGCGCGCGGACTGCTGCCTGGCGCGGTGAATCTTGACGAGGGTGAATTCGTCGATGTCGGCACCGCCACGCTCGACGAGTTGGAAGACGCCGCACGTCTGGGCGCGCTCACCGACGTGAAGACGCTGGTCGGATTGTTGTGGTTGCGGCATTGGCGCGAGGGTCGCTGGGATATCACCTGGATGCGCCCCGATGCTGTTGCCGATGCCCAGGCTTCACCTTGAGTGATGATCTGTGGCGCTTTGTGCGGTTGTCGGCGATCGCGGTGCGTGTGACGTCGTACCCAGGCAGATAATCGGTCGATGAAGGTGCTGAACCTGTGCTGTGCGTCAGACCATCGTTTCGAGGGTTGGTTCGCATCCGAGGACGACTACCGCGGTCAGACCGAGCGTGGTCTCGTCGAATGTCCGCTGTGCGGTGACAAGACGGTGAACCGGCTGCCGTCGGCGCCGCACGTCCTGACGTCTTCCTCGCGCGCCGCTTCCATGTCGCATCAAGCAAACGAGCGTCGCGGGCAACCTGATTCGGACGCGGCGACTGAATCGATCGCTGGAATCAACAAACCGCCTGCTGCCGATCAGTTCACGCTGCAATCGGCGTGGCTGCGCGCGGTGCAGCACGTCATCACCCACACCGACGATGTTGGCCCGCGCTTTGCCGAAGAGGCCCGCCGCATGCATTACGGTGAAGCCGACGAACGACCGATTCGGGGGCAGGCCACATCGGACGAGGCCAAGGCCTTGCACGAGGAGGGCATTGAGGTGATGGCCCTGCCGATGCCGGTCGCGATCAAGGGAACGGTTCAGTAGCGGCTGCGCAACCAACGGGCCGTGATCAGGCGGCCTCGGCGCGGCAACTTACAGCAGGCGTCCCGGGTTCATCGTGCCGCGTGGATCCAGCGCGGCCTTGATTGCCCGCATCATCTGCAACGCCAGCGGCGATTTGTACTTCACCAGCGCTTCGCGCTTGAACGTGCCGATGCCGTGCTCGGCCGAAATCGAGCCGCTGTGCGCCGTGACGGCGTCGTAGACCAGCGCGTTCACATCCGCTTCGTTGTGACTCAGGAAGTCGCTTGCCGCCATGCCGATTGGTGCCTGAACGTTGTAGTGCAGATTGCCGTCGCCGAGGTGCCCGAAATTGACGAGGCGCACGCCTGGCCACGCAGCGCTCAGGGCCGCATCGGTGTGCTGCACGAAGGCCGGGATGCGCGACACCGGCACGGCGATGTCGTGCTTGATGTTCAAACCCTCTTGTGCCTGCGCGAGCGGGATGCTCTCGCGCAGCCGCCACATCGCGGCTGACTGGTCGAGGCTGCCGGCCACCGCGGCGTCGGTGATGCAGCCGTCGTTCAACGCGGTTTCCAGCAACGATTCGAACAGCGCCTGCGCATGGGCCTCGCTTTCCGTGTCGGACTGTTCGACCAGCACAGTCCAAGGCCCCGGAGGCAGTGGCTGTGTCGATTGAGGGAAATGCTTGCGCACCATGCCGAGCGCGGTGTCGTTCATCACTTCGAAGCCGCTCAGCCCGGCGCCCAGATGCACGCGTGCCATGTGCAGCAGCTGCACGGCAGCCTGCAGCGTCGGCACCGTGGCCATCGCGGTCGTGACGGAAGCGGGTCGTGGATGCAGCTTCAAGGTGGCCGCGGTGATCACGCCGAGCGTGCCTTCGCTGCCGACGAACAGGTCGCGCAGGTCGTAGCCGGTGTTGTCCTTGCGCAGCCCGGACAGGCCGTCCCAGACCTCACCTGACGCCGTGACCACCTCAAGGCCCAGGCACAGCTCACGCGCATTGCCGTAGCGCAGTACTTGCGTGCCACCGGCGTTGGTGGCCAAGGTGCCGCCGACGGTGCAGCTGCCTTCGGAGGCCAGGCTCAGCGGGTAGAGCAGGGCGCGATTCATCGCAGCTTCCTGGACCTGCTGAAGCGTGCAGCCGGCGTCTGCCGTCATCGTCAGGTTGTGGGCGTCGATCTCGCGGACGTGGGTCATGCGGGCCAGGCTCAGCAGCACCTGAGTGCCGCTGGCGTCGGGTATCGAGCCGCCGACGAGGCTGGTGTTGCCGCCCTGCGGTACGACGCCGGCGCCGTGCTTTGCGCAAGCTCGCACGATGGCAACGACCTGTGCCGTGTCGGCAGGACGCACCACGGCCAGCGCTCGACCCCGATAGCGTCGGCGCCAGTCGATTTCCCAGGCCGACAGGTCGCCTTCGGTCAGCACGTGCGCCGCGCCGACAGCCGCATGCAACTCGTCGATCAACGTCATGTCGAACAGCGGCGTGTCGGCCGTGCAGCCGTCAGCCGACCGACGTGCCAGAGGCCATCGCATGCGCTCGGTACAGGCGCCAGCGCACATGCACGGCGCATGCCGTGAACAGCACGACACACAACGCGACCTCTCCACCGGCCAACCAGGCGCTCAAGCCTCGGTCGCCCGAGGCGCGAATGACGCCCTCGATGAAGTACAGCCAGATCATCAGGCTGACCCAGCGGTACGTGTACATCCGGTTCTTCAGCAACCCGGTCAGCGGGATCGCCAGGGGCAGCACCTTCAGAGCCAGCGTGCGATTGCCTGTGGGTGCCAGCACCAGTTCCCAAGCCAGGCCAAGCACGATCAAGCCGAGCAGGCTGCCGACGGCCACGGCCCGGCTCCAGACCACGACAGGCGGCAGCGTCGTCGTGACCGCGTCGCTGGAAGAGGGCGCCGGTTCTGGCGCGGGGGAAGGGGACAGCGACGGGGTGGTTGGCAGACTCATCGATGGCATCATAGCCAGCGATGGAGTCCCCCCCGATGCTCAAGGCCACGGTCGTCGAGACCTTTCGCCAGCAGGTGGCGCTCTGGCTGATAACACTGCAAACCTGGCCGTGGATCGACACCGTCCGCACGCTGCGCCAGCGCTTTCGCGAAGACCGTCTCGGCCTGACCGCCAGCAGCCTGACGTTCACCACGCTGATCTCGCTGGTGCCGCTGTTCACCGTGATGCTCGCGGTGTTCTCGGCGTTTCCGATGTTCTCGAACTTTCAGGGTGCGCTCGAGAAGTATTTCCTGCAGGCGTTGGTGCCTGACGGTATCGCGAAACCGGTGCTGGCTGCACTCACGCAGTTCTCTGGCAAGGCCAAGCGGCTCGGTGCCGTGGGCTTGATCGTGCTGGTCGTGACCGCGCTTGCGCTGATGCTGACGATCGATCGCACCCTGAACGCGATCTGGCGCGTGCGGAACTCGCGCCCGATCGCCCAGCGCGTTCTGGTTTACTGGGCGGCCACCACGCTCGGACCATTGCTGCTGGGCGTCAGCCTCACGATGACCTCGTATGCGATTTCCGCGTCACGCGGTTTCGTCGGCGACCTGCCTGGAGGCGTCAGCGTGCTGTTGCAAACCGTCGAATTCGCGTTGCAGGCACTCGGAATGGCGGCGCTGTTCTTCTACGTCCCCAACACCCACGTGCGCTGGCGGCATGCGTTGGCCGGCGGTGTGTTCGTCGCCGTCGGTTTCGAATTTGCCAAGCGGGCGCTCGGCTGGTATCTGCAACTCGTACCGTCGTATTCGACGATCTACGGTGCGTTTGCCACGGTGCCGATCTTTCTGGTCTGGCTTTATCTCGGCTGGGTCATCGTGCTGCTCGGTGCGGTGATCGCCGCCTATGCGCCGACCTTGCAGCTGCGTGTCGTGCAGCGCAGCCACGTTCCGGGTTACCGGTTCGAGCTGGCCGTGTCGGTGCTGCGCAGCCTGGCCGCAGCCCACCAGTCGGACGGGCGAGGTTTGAGCGTGAGCCAGATCGCCGAAGTCCTGAACACCGACCCGCTGCAGGTCGAACCCATCGTCGACACGCTGGTGGCCATCGATTGGGTGGGCCGCCTCGACGAGCCCGGCGGCGCCCGCCATGTGATGCTTTGCGACCCCGCCAATACGGCGGCCCGGGCGTTGATGGCCGCTACGTTGCTTGATCCGTCACCGCAGCTCGCGGCGTTCTGGCAGCGGGCCCATTTCGACCGCATGACCGTGCGCGACCTGATCGTCAACTGACCGTCTGTCGATTTGCTTCGTCGAATGACCGAGATCCGGGCACGGTCCGTGGTTTTCGATGCTGTCAGTGGCCGGTTTTACGTCTATATTGATTCTGTTTACGACTCCCGTGAGGAGAGCGACATGAAAGTTTCCCAGATCCTGACCGCCAAGGGCGGTACCCTTTTCACCGTTTCCTGCGAGTCCCCGCTGGCGGAAGCCGTGCAGACCATGGCCGACAAGGACATCGGCTCGCTGGTGGTCATGGACCACGGCGAACTGGCCGGCATGCTCACCTTCCGCGAGGTGATCCAGGCGGTTGTGCGCAATGGCGGCAGTGTCGGCACGATGATCGTGCGTACGGTCATGGACGACAGCCCGCTGACCTGCACGCCCGACACCGATATGGACGAGGTTCGTCGCATGATGCTGGGCCGACACGCGCGCTACATGCCCGTCATGACACAGCGCACGCTGATGGGCGTGATTTCGTTCTACGACGTCGCCAAGGTGGTCGTCGACTCGCAGGATTTCGAGAATCGCATGCTGAAGGCCTACATCCGCGACTGGCCTGCCGAGGAGCAGACGCAGGCCGAATCTGCTGCAAGCGGATCGCCCGCCGCCTAGATCGACGCGGGTCGCGGGCTTCCTGCCCCGGACAATCCCCGTACTCCGCCAAGCACCGCCTTCAGGCGGTGTTTTTTTGTCTGCTCGCCGACGCGCAGCAGCGACGAACGGGGTTGCTATGCTCCGCTTCTTGCCCGACGGATCGACACGACCGTCGTTCCGTTCCGCATCATCGAAAGCCCGTCGCCATGTCCGGCAGCACCCTCGGCCACCTGTTCTGTGTCACCAATTTCGGCGAGTCTCACGGCCCCGCCATCGGTTGCGTGATCGATGGCTGTCCGCCCGGCATGCTCTTGTCCGAGGCCGACATCCAGCCCGAACTCGACCGCCGGCGACCCGGCACCAGTCGTCATGTGACGCAGCGCAACGAACCCGATGCGGTCGAGATCCTGTCCGGCGTGTTCGAGGGCAAGACGACCGGGACTCCGATCTGCCTGCTGATCCGCAACACCGACCAGCGCAGCAAGGACTACGGCAACATCCTGCAGACCTTTCGACCGGGTCACGCCGACTACACCTATTGGCACAAGTACGGCCTGCGCGATCCGCGCGGCGGTGGTCGCTCGTCGGCCCGGCTGACGGCGCCGATGGTCGGTGCCGGCGCGGTCGCGAAGAAATGGCTGCACGAGCATCACGGCGTCAGCTTCACGGGGCACATGTCGCAGCTGGGCGACATCGCGATTCCGTTCGAGTCGCTCGATCACGTGCCGAACAACCCGTTCTTCGCCGCCAACGTCAGCGACATCGCCCGTCTCGAGGCCTACATGGACGAGTTGCGCAAGGCGGGTGACTCCTGCGGCGCTCGCATCGACGTTTCCGCGCGCGGCGTGCCGGTGGGCTGGGGCGAGCCACTGTTCGACAAGCTCGATGCCGACATTGCCCACGCGATGATGGGCATCAACGCCGTCAAGGGCGTCGAGATCGGCGCCGGTTTCGCCAGCGTCAACCAGCGCGGCACCACGCACGGCGACGAACTGATGCCTGCGGGCTTCGTCGGCAACAACGCTGGCGGCGTGCTCGGCGGCATCTCGACCGGGCAGGACATCACGGTGTCGATCGCCATCAAGCCGACCAGCTCGATCCGCAGCCCGCGCCAGTCGATCGATCTGGAGGGCCACCCGGCGACGGTCGAGACCTTCGGCCGCCACGACCCCTGCGTCGGCATCCGGGCCACGCCGATCGCCGAGGCGATGCTGGCGCTGGTGCTGATGGACCATGCACTGCGGCACCGGGCGCAGTGCGGTGACGTGAGCGTCTCGACGCCGCGCATAGCTGCCGTGCGGTCTGCCGGCTGATTTATGCCGAGCCAGCGGGCCTGGTTCGTCATTTATTCGCTCAAGACCAAGTTGGCATGACCGAAATCCAACGGGTGGCCTCGTTTTGAGGTCCCCGGTGGGGTGCCGTTCGACACCTTGGGATTTTGGAGACCTCGATGACTTCAGTGATCACTACCTACCCCGGACCAGTGGCCCCGGCGGCGGTGAATTCACGGCCGTCCCGGCCGGGCGTGCTCGAATTCTTCCGCCATCAGGGCATCTGGTCCCCGGGCGTCAAGTTCTTCCGCACGCTGCAGTTCAGGACCAAGGCCCTGTGGGTCTCCATCGCTTTCCTGATTCCGCTGTGCGGGCTTGGCTATCTGAAGGTCGAGTCGAGCTTGTCCGGGATCGCTGCGACGAAAGTCGAGCAGCAGGGCGCCGAGTACGTCCGACCGATTCTTGAGTGGGTCAAGATCGCGCAGGATCGGCGGGTCGCCGCCGTGCTGGGCGATCGCTCGCTGGACGATCTGCAGCAGAAGGCTGCGGCTGTCATGGCCAAGATCGAGGCCCAGCAAACCGAGAAGGGCGCGGCATTCGGCACGCAGAAGGCCTTCGACACCTTCAAGCAACTTCAGAACGACATCCACGCCAAACCGGTCAATGCCACGCCGGACGACACCTACAAGGATCACAGCGAAGCGATTGCTGTGGCCCTCGAGCTGTCCACCGAAGTCGTCAACGCTTCCGGGCTGATCCTCGATCCGGCAGCCGAGTCGTATCACCTGATCAACAAGTCAATGGTTTGGGGGCCGAAGCAGAACGAGTTGACCTTGCAGCTGATGACGCTCGGTGCGCTGTCGATCAAGTCAAACGACCTGAATGCCGAGCGGCACCAGTCGCTGTTCACCCTCTTCTCGATCCAGCGATTTGTCGATGGCTTCGACGAGGCATCCTTTCAGGACGGCACCGCTGGCAGGCCCGAGGCAGAAAAGCAGGCTTACGGGATGGCGCACAACGACGACATGTTCGACGCGTTCCTGGCTGGCCTGAAAGCGCAGGTGCTCGGTGCCAAGCTGCAAGGCACGCCGGAGGCCATTCTGGCGCTGGGGCAGACCGTCAGCGGCACCCAGAGAGGGATGAACGCCAAGTTGTTCGACCGCGTGGAAACCGTCCTGCAGGATCGAATCGACGAGGACACCCATTCGTTGGTGGCCGAGATCGGCGGGGTGATGGTCTTCGTCCTGCTCGGCGGCTACCTTTTCTACTCGTTCTACCTGGTCACCCAGGGCGGCATCCGCGAAACACAGAAGCACCTCGAGGCGATGACTGAAGGCGACCTGACCACCAGCCCCAAGCCCTGGGGACGTGATGAAGCGGCCAATCTGATGCTGTCCCTGGCTGACATGCAGGTGTCGCTGCGCAAGATCGTGTCGCAGGTGCGAGGTTCATCAGAGTCGATCGTCCATGCCAGCAGCGAGATTGCCTCGGCGTCCCTCGATCTGTCGCAACGCACCGAGGAGACGGCTGCCAACCTGGAGGAGACGGCTTCGTCGATGGAGGAGATCTCCGCCACCGTGCGCCTGACGTCGGACAACACGGCCCTGGCCGCCCAGCTCGCGATCAACAACATGACGGCCGCCGACCGGGGCGGCGCGGTGATCGGCGAGATGGTCGCCACCATGCAGGACATCCAGATGTCGTCGAGGAAGATCGGCGAGATCATCGGCACCATCGACGGCATCGCCTTCCAGACCAACATCCTCGCGTTGAACGCCGCGGTCGAGGCGGCGCGCGCGGGCGAGCAGGGTCGCGGCTTCGCAGTGGTCGCGTCCGAAGTGCGCAGCCTGGCCCAACGCAGCGCCCAGGCGGCCAAGGAAATCAAGACCCTGATCGAGGGCAGTGTCAAGACGGTGGAGTCCGGCACCCAGGTGGTTCGCGGCGCCGGCGAAACCATGCATCAACTGGTGGACAACGCCCAGCGCATGAGCGAGCTGCTCGGCGAGATATCCACTTCGGCCCGCGAGCAGAGCTCGGGTATCACGCAGGTTGGCGCGTCGGTGCAGGACCTCGACCGCATGACGCAGCAGAACGCTGCACTGGTCGAACAGACCGCCGCTGCAGCGAACAGCCTGAAAGATCACGCAGAGGGTCTGGCCAGAGAGGTCGCGACCTTCAAGTTGCCAGCCTGACGCTGTCGATGCCGGGTCTCGCTCGAGCCCGGGGCCTGCATCGCACCGCTTACAGCGATGCCTGTGCGGTATGGATCGACTCGCGTACCACCGGGTAGATGTTCTGGTTCCAGCGCCGTCCGCTGAACACGCCGTAGTGGCCTACACCGGCTTGCACGTAATGGGTTTTCAGGTATTCGCGCAGGCCGGTGCACAGGTCGTGCGCGGCCAGCGTCTGGCCCACCGCGCAGATGTCATCGCGCTCACCCTCGACTGTCAGCAGCGCGGTGCGCCGTATCGCTGAAGGTTTGACGAGCCGGTCGCGATACATCAGTTCACCCTTGGGCAGCGAGTAATCCTGGAACACCGCCTTCACCGTTTCCAGGTAGAACTCCGCCGGCAGATCGGCCATCGCGAAATACTCTTCGTAGAAAGTGCGCGTGGCCTCGGCCTTCACCAAGCCGTCGACCTCTTGCGCATGCAGCAACTGGTACAACTCCTTGAAGGAGTTGACGTGGCGATCCTTGTTCATGCTCATGAACGCCGTCAACTGAACGAAGCCGGGATAGACGCGGCGTCCCGCACCGGGATAGCGCAGTGGCACGCGACCGATCAGGTGGGATTCGAACCATTCGATCGGCTTGGTGATCGCGAGTTGGTTGACCGCCGTCGGGCTGATGCGGCAATCGATCGGACCGGCCATCAAGGTCAGGCTGGACGGCGTGGCCGGATGGTGGTCTTCCGACATCACGGCGGTGGCGGCCAGTGCCGACACGCAGGGCTGGCAGATCGCCATCAGGTGCGAGCCCGGGCCCATGACGGTGAGGAAATCGATGATGTGTTCGGTGTACTCGTCGAGTCCGAAGCCGCCCGCCGACACTAGCACATCGCGGGCGTTGTGCCAGTCGGTGATGTAGACATCGTGGTCCGCGAGCATCGTGCGCACGGTCTCGCGCAGCAGTGTGGCGAAGTGGCCGGACATCGGCGCCACGATCAGCACCTTCGGCAGCGGCTCGCCGGTCGACTTCAATTCCTTCCTGAAATGCAGCAGCGTGGCGAAGGAGGCGACATGCGTCGCCACTTCGGTGATCGCCACCGGTTCGTCGACGCCGGTCACCGCGACCTGATCGATTGCGAACGGGCGCCGCTTGTGCGTGACCTCGCTGAGCCCGAACACCTCCCAGGCGGCGGCCAGCTTGCGGTTGGGCATCCAACGGTTCCAGCCGTAAGTACCGTCCTTGAGCATCGGAAGCGCTGCCTTGGTGAAGGTGCGCAGCGGCCACAACAGGTCGGTCTGAGCCTGGTAGGCCTCGTACATCATTCGCTCTCTCCAGGAACTTGCCATGGGATGCCTCTTGCAACTCCTGCGCCAGCGGTGGGGTCTGCTCGGTTTGCGTGCCTGCTCGGATACGGCCGGCGGTGGTTGCCACGTCGACTGGCACAACGCTTGCACTCGGCAATGGATATACCGTTACGTTGGAGACGTCCCGATGGCCACCGCACTGAAGACCCGCCCGCGAAGCACCGCCGTGGCCCCGAAACCGAAGCGCGGCGCGGTTCCATCGCATGCCATACCCAAGGCACCGGCGTCGGCGTGCATCACGCTCAGCAGCAAGAACTATTCGTCGTGGTCGCTGCGCGGGTGGTTGATGGTGAAACTTGCGGGCCTCGACTTCGACGAGATGATCGTGCCGCCCGACGACGCGAATGCACGCAAGGAAATCCTGCTGCTGTCGCCCTCGATCCTGGTGCCTTGCCTGACCCATGGCGACATCAAGGTGTGGGACACGCTGGCCATCGGCGAGTACCTCGCCGAGATCAAGCCAAAGGCCGGCCTGCTGCCGACCGATATTGCCGCGCGCGCCCACTGCCGTGCCATCTGCGGCGAGATGCACTCGGGTTTCAGCAGCCTGCGCTCGGCCCTGCCGATGAACCTGAAAGGCGATTTCCCGGGCTACAAGGTGTGGGCACGCGCCGATGGCGACATCGAACGCATCACCGCCATCTGGCGCGAATGCCTTGCCAAGTACGGCGGCCCTTTCCTGTTCGGGGCGCATCCGTGCATGGCGGACGCGATGTACGCGCCGGTCGTCACGCGTTTCCTGACGTACCACGTCAAGCTCGACCCCACCGCTGTCCGCTATTGCCAGCACATCATGGCGATGCCTGAAATGAAGGAGTGGATCGCTGCCGCGAAGCGGGAGCACGAGGACATCGAAGAACTCGATATGGAGTTCTGACGCCGTGCCCGCGCACCGACCCGGCTCAGTTCCAGAGGGGCGGCGGCGGTCCCTTGCTCATCGGTTTCTCGTCCAGCGCGCCGAAGTCCGCCGGGCTGACGATCTCGATGTATTCCATGTCCGGCGAGCCGTCGAACCGGTCATGCACGATTGCGGGGCGCTGATGCACCACATCGCCGGACTCGACCCGCTGCACCAGCAGCGTGCCTTCAGTGGACTGCTCGATCCCGCAGTTGCGATACCGGAAGAAATCTCGCAAGCCATCGCTGCACCAGGGCGTTTGTTCGGGATTGACGTGCACGCAACCTGTGCCTCGGCTCACAACGTGAGCTGCCATCCTTCGACCAGCGCCCCCGGCGTCCACAGCGAACCCAGCGGCCGCTCGCGCATCACGCGCCCTTCTGCGATCAGCTCGGCCTCGTCGGTCAGCCCGATCAGCCCGTCGCCGAACATGCGCAGAAACGAGTCGTCGAAGCGCATCACCTCCAGCGGCTCGACGAGCCGACCGCCCTCGACCCAGAAACAGGCGAAGCGTGTCATGCCGGTGAGGCGGCATTCGGCGCGGTCGGAGTAATTCAGGTACCAGAGGTCGCTGACGTACAGGCCGGTGTTGAGCGCGGCCAGTGCGTCGGCTGCGGGCAGCCTTCCGGGCGCGAGACTCAGCGCGACCGGATACTCCTGTGCATCGGCGCCGTTGGCCTCGATGCCGTATTCGCGCGCCGATCGTGTCGAGTTCAGCGTGCCGGTGGCGCGCCCGCGCTCGACGAGGCTGACGAGTGGCGGTCGCAGGCTGCCCTCTTCGGTGAAGGCCGGCACGGCGCTGCGGGCCGCATCTTCGGTGATCGACACGGTCGAATGAAGCGCCGCTTCGCCGCGTTCGAGCTTCGACAGACTCGACGTGCCGGTGCGTCGCGCCTTTGCGCTGAAGCCGCTCCACGCGGTCACGCCGAGCAGCCCGCTCATCGCGGTCGGCGTGAAGTAAGCGCGGTACGCGCCGGGCGCCAGCTTTCGTGGTGGTCGCACCAGCAGCGGCAACTGCCGTGCGCCGTCGGCCACGCGCTGCGCGAAGGCCGCGTCGTCCCACTGCGTTCCGGCGTAGACCGACTTCACTGATTTGTCGCCCGATGCCACCAGGCACCATTCGAAATGGAAGGTTTCGACATGGTGCCAGTGGCGCTGGCCCCGGCTGTCGGCGAAGGCGCGAACCACGGCGCCGCTGGCACAGTGGCCGACCAGGTCGAGGCCCGCTGCCACCCGCGCCACCGTGCGCACCAGGTGATCGACCGCAGGCAGCACGCCTCGGTCGTGCCGATGGCTTGAAGTCACCGCCTCGGGCAGCAGCAGGTACGGGTCGTCGGGGACGAGTGCGAGGTCGCCGATCAACTGTGCACGGTCTTGCAGCAGAGCGTCGATGTCGGCCGCGAGATCGCCGGTGAGACTGCGCGTGAACTCCAGCCGACCTCCGCCGGTGTCGTTCAACGCGGTCACGGCCAGGGTCAGATCGCCTTGCAGCACCTGCGTCGCCTGCCGCACGGCGGCGTGGTTGAAGCGCACGAACTGCGACGACTCGGCAGCGAGGTACAGGCTGATGCGCAGCGCGCGGCCGTCGCTGTCCAGGCCCGGCGTGCACAGCCGCTCGGCCAGCGCGTCGAAGCAGGCCGCTTGCGTCAGCGCCGTCATGCCGCCGCTCCGAACACCGCGACGCCGCTGAACTTGCACGCGGGTGATGCATGACCGACACGGATCACCTGCGACGGGTCGCCCTTGCCGCAGTTCGGCGTGCCCAGCACCTCGAAGGTATCGGCGTTGCCGACCATCGCCAGCGAGCGCAAGAAGGTCGCGCTGATGCCGCGGTAGTTCGGGTTGCGCACCACCTCGGCGAGTCGTCCGTGGCGAATCATCCGGCCGTGTTCGCAGCCGAACTGGAACTTGTTGCGCGAGTCGTCGATGCTCCACGATTGGTTGGTGCGCATCAGCACGCCGTACTCGACGCTCTCGATCATCGCGGCCAGCGTCGAGGTGCCGGGCTCGACATTCAGGTTGCTCATGCGGTCGATCGGCGCGCGGTTCCAGCTGCACGCGCGCGTCGTCGCGACGCCCTGCAAGGCGGCGCGCTCGGCTTCGGCGCGCATCAGCGACAGCGCGCCGCCCAGCGGTCGCAGCAGCAGGCCGCCGCGGATGATGTGCGCCGGTACGGCCGCCATGCCGTCGTCGTCGAACCCGAAGCCCGCCAGCTCGCCGGCTCGGTCGGGGTCGTACGTGACGTTGAGCAGCTCGCTGCCGTAGCGGTAGCGGCCGAACATGTCGAGCGTGACGAAGCTGGTGCCTGCCATGCAGCGTTCGTCACCGAGGATGCGGTCGAGCTCCAGCGGGTGGCCGATCGATTCGTGGATCTGCAACATCATCTGGTCGGGCATCAGGATCAGGTCCATCGTGCCGCTGGGGCAGGGCGCTGCGCTCGCCAGCTCGATGGCTTCGTGCGCGATGCGCGGTCCGTCGGTGTGGAAGCCGCTGCGCTCCAGCACCTCCAGCCCGCCCTGCTGGCAGTGGCCGCCGTACTGGCCGGCCGCCGAGCGCGTCTGCACCACGTCACCGACCCGTGCAGTGGCCTGCAGGTGCGGCATCGCGACAGTCCAGCGTTGCGTGATCTGCGCGCCATCGCCGGTGACGAAAAGCTGCTCGGTGTCGATGGTCTGCCAGCGTGCCATCGAATCGACGATGCGTGCGTCGAGCCGCAGTGAGGCGTTGGCTTCGGCAAGCATCGCCAGCCGCTCACTCAGGCCCTTCGCCGACGCCGGCTGCTCGACGACGCTCTCGTAGTGGCCGCGTGCCGTGACACGCGGCAGCCTGCGCGGATCGAACACCGCGTGGCCGGCGACGGCGTGTGCCAGCGCGGTGGCTTCGTCGAACGCACGGCGCAGTCCGGACTCGCTGGCGTCGGAGGTGGCCGCGTAACCCAAGCCGCCGCCGTCGACCACCGTCACCATCACGCCGGCATCGCAGCAGCGAGTCGGCGCCTGCACGACCTGTTGCCGCACGGTCAGCAGCTCCGAGTGCTCGACCACGCCGCGCACCGCCCAGTGGTCGACGGCCGGGGCGGCGCGGTGTGCGGTGTGTTCAAGCCGATCGAGCATCGTGACGTTGTGGCGTAGAGAATGAAGATCGTCCGTCACTGTACAAGCGCGTGCGGGAACGGACCGACCGCATGGGCGGGCTCGTCGTGGGGGAATGCCCCCGAAACACCGCATTGATCGACCGTCAGGGCACGCCAACCGAGTGACAGACTGAGGCGCATGGACACTATTCCCGTCACCGGCTTGATCCTGACCGGCGGGGGCGCGCGTGCCGCTTACCAGGTCGGCGTGCTGAAGGCGCTGATGCAGATCCGGCGCGATTGCCGCGGGGGCACCAACAACCCGTTCGACGTGATCGCCGGCACCTCCGCCGGGGCCATCAACGCGGCGGCGCTCGCATGCCGCGCGGATGACGTCGACGGCGCCGTCGCCACGCTGGTCGACACTTGGTCGGGCTTTCATGCCGAACAGGTGTACCTCGCCGACTCCCTGGGCGTGATCCGCACCGGCGCGCGCTGGCTGACGATGCTGTCGGTCGGCTGGGTGCTCGCGAAGTGGCGGCGGGCGCGTCCGAAGTCGCTGCTCGACAACAGCCCGTTGCGCGAACTGCTGGCCGATCTGGTGCCCGTCCATCGTCTGATGGACATGATGCGAGACAGGCACCTCAAGGCGCTGGCGGTCACCGCCTCGGGTTACGGCTCGGGCCTGCACGTGACCTTCTACGACGCGCTGTCGGACACCGTGCCGTGGAACCGATCGCAACGCATTGCGGTGCGCCAGCCGATCACGATCGACCACCTGCTCGCGTCGTCGGCGATCCCGTTCTTGTTTCCCGCGGTGCCGCTGGCCGTCGACGGCCGTCAGGAGTATTTCGGCGATGGCTCGATGCGTCAGTCGGCGCCCATTTCGCCCGCTGTGCATCTGGGGGCCGAGCGCATCCTCATCGTCGGCGCCGGGCGCATGCACGAGCCGACGGTGCCCGCCGAGGGACGCGTGGGCAGCAGCGAATATCCGAACCTGGCGCAGATCGCGGGCCATGCGCTGTCGAACATCTTCCTCGACGCGCTGGCGGTCGACATCGAGCGGCTGCAGCGCATCAACAGAACGCTGGCGCTGTTGCCGCCCGAGGTTCGTGCGCACAGCGGCCTGCGTCCGATCGACGTGCTGGTGATCGCACCGAGCCAGCGCCTCGACGACATCGCCGCGCGCCATCTCGGCAGCCTGCCGCATGCGATTCGTGCACTGCTGCGCGGCGTCGGCGTGTCGGGCGAGGGCAAGCAGGCTCGCGGCGCGGCGCTGGCCAGCTACCTCTTGTTCGAGGCGCCCTACACCCAGGAACTGATGGCGCTCGGTGAAACCGACACGCTGACCCGTCGCGACGAGGTGGCTCGCTTTTTCGGCTGGGATCGCCGGCAGGCGGCACGCACGCCGGAACACCCGGCCGCTCGATATTCCCGCGCTGACAGCCTCCACGAGCCGATGGAGGTCGATCGGGCTGCGGCCGGTCTCGAGGTATTGCCGGAACGCCTGGACAACACGCCATCCGAGTGATCGCGCCCCGAGCAGGTCGGTCGGGTGTGGAAATCGCGAATCCCGCCAGCCGCTGCGCCGAGCCGCGTCACTGAAGCCGTCAGTCGCCGGCCTGTCGCCCCTTGCCGGCGGCCTTGGCGGCCAGCAGATGGGTGTCCGCCTGCTCGATCAACTCGCGCCAGCCGATGGCCGGATCGTCGCTGAAGGCCACGCCGACGCTGGCACCGATGTGGATGGTCAGCTCACCCAGGTGGAATGGCGCCTTCGCGGCGGCCAGCACCTTGGCGGCCACCGCCCGTGCATTCGCGATCTCGCGCACGTCGGTCAACGCGATGACGAATTCGTCTCCGCCCAGGCGGGCCACGGCATCTTTCGGGCGGACCAGGTTGAGCAGGCGCCGGGAAAAGATCTGCAGGACCTGATCGCCGGCAGGGTGACCATGCTGGTCGTTGACCGGCTTGAAGTGGTCCAGATCGATGTAGAGCAGGGCGAGCAAACCCGTGCCGTCCGCTTGCAGCCCGCGCTCCAGGTGCTGCTCGAAGCCGGCGCGGTTCAGCAACCCGGTCAGCGGATCACTTTGCGAGAGCTGCAGCAGTCGATCCGCCTCGTCCTTCTGCCGGGTCACGTCCTGCGTCACGGCGACGAATCCGTCGAGTTCCCCCGTATCGAGGCGCAGCGGGATGTAGTTGATCGACGCATGCGTCGCACCGTTGTGCCCCGAGTGAGCCAGCTCGAAGGTGACGGACTCGCCGGCCAGCGCACGTTCGATCCAGGGCCGGCGGCGCTTGAACTCCTGCTCGCCCAGGATCTCCTGCACGGTGCGTCCGATGATCTGCTCGCGCGGCTCGCCGAACCACCGTTCGAAGGCGCTGTTGGCAAAGCGGTAGCGGCCGTCGATGCCGATGATCGCGACGCTTGACGGAATCGCCTCGGTCACCGAACGCAGCGTCGCCGTCAATTCGCGCAGCGCACGTTCGGCGGCGCTGCGCTCGGTGACCGAGGCGATTCCGGCAAGGGCCGCTTCGATTCTCGGATCGACGACCGTGTCGTGTGTGCCCCTCTTCAGTTCGCCGCGCGTGCGCCCGATGATCAGTTCCCGGTCGCACTCGAACCGTTGGCTGTGCGCCAGGTTGACGAACCGATAGCGGCCATCCCGATCGGTGTAGGCAATGCGCACCGGCAGACTGTCGGTCACCTGACGCACGAACAGCTCGCTTTCGGCCAGCCGGTTTTCCAGGTGCTTGCGCTCGGTGATGTCCTGAATCGCGCCGACCAGGCGCACCGGCCGCTGGTCCTTGAATTCCACCTCCCCGACCGCGCGTACCCAGATGGCACGACCGGTCGCGGTCACCAGCGGCAGCTCCAGATCCCACGCTTGACCGCGCTCGGTGCCGATCCGCACCGCCTGCGCAATCGCGTCTCGCGCTTGCGGTGCGTAGAACGCGATGGCCGACTCGAGCGTCGGAACGAAGTCCGGACCGACTTCGTGGATGAGACGGGTCTGTTCCGACCAGGTGACGGTGTTGCTCGCGAGATCGAGTTGCCAGCCACCCACGCTTGCGACACGACCGGTGCGGTGCATGAACGACTCGCTGGCCTGCAACCCGGAGAGGGCCGAATTCAAGCGGATCGCGGTGGTCTGCAGCCGCTCGACGACCCACCCGATCAGCAGCGACGACACAACGAACACCGAGACCGACAGCGCGCCTTCGTGGCTGTATCCGAAGGACCAGTGCGGGGGCTCGAAGATGTAGTAGCCCGCCACCGCACTGAGCCCCACGGCCAGGCGCCCCGGCCCGCGGCCGCAGGCCAGAAACGCGACCACGGCCGCCGGATAGAAGAGCAGAAACGCGAGTCGGGATTCGACCGGCAGGACCGCGAACCTCACCAGCAGCGCGGCGAAAAAAATCACCACCGCCCAAGCGTATCGCCACGGTACAGACATCGGCAGATGAAGGAAATTCGGAGTCTTCACGTTTTCATCTTAACGGCGCGATACGGGGCCGGATGACCCTTCGGCGTCCGTCAGAATTCAAGGAAACCACCATCGACTTGTAAGCCCAGGTCGCCTCGCACGACCCAATCAGGCAGGTGGCGGGCAGTTCCGCCCATCGCAGATGATCCACCCTTCAATTTCCTGGAGACCCCCATGAATCACCGCCTCATCGCCACGTCCGCGCTGGCTTCCGTTCTGGCGCTCGGCATGTTGTCGACCGCCTCTGCCGCCGATGCACCGGCCAAGGAAAAGTGCTTCGGCATCGTCAAGGCCGGCGCGAACGATTGCGCCAACCTGTCCGGTACGCACTCGTGCGCGGGTCAGGCCAGTGCCGACAACGGTGTTGACGAATGGAAGTACGTGGCCAAGGGCACCTGCGCCTCGCTCGGCGGCAAGACTGCCGAAGAGGCCAAGAAGGCCATGAAGAAGTAAGAGCAGGCATTTCGCACCGGTCCGTGGTTGTGCGCGCGCTCGTACCTCCGGTCTGCCGCGATGTCGCGGGGATCGGACTGCGCCAGCCGCACTACGCACAGGTGATCGAGGCGCCGCCGGCCGTCGGATTCGTCGAGGTTCACTCCGAGAACTTCTACGCCGACGGCGGTGCTGCCCTGGCGGTGCTGCATGAGGCCCGCGAACGCTTTCCGGTCAGCCTGCACGGCGTTGGCCTGGCCCTCGGCTCGGCCGCCGGCATCGACCCGTGGCACCTCGATCGCCTCGATCGTCTGGTGCGCCGCATCTACCCGTTGCTCGTCTCCGATCACGCCTGTTTTGCGCGCGGATCGGTGGTGCAGGGCGCGCCGCCGATCCATGCCAATGACCTGCTGCCGATCGCCTTCAACGAGGCTACGCTGACGATCCTCTGCGACAACGTGAGCCGCGTGCAGGATCGGCTGCAGCGGGTGCTGCTGGTCGAGAACCTGTCGGCGTATCTGTCTTTCGCCGACAACACGCTGGCCGAGCCCGAATTCCTCGCTGCGTTGTGCCGCCGCACCGGTTGCGGCCTGCTGCTCGACGTCAACAACCTGATGGTGAATGCGCTCAATGAGCGGGTCGCCGATCCTGTGGCGCACGGTCGTGCGTTCATCGATGCGCTGCCGCTGGGCATCGTCGGCGAGATCCACCTGGCCGGCTACTGCCAGCTACCGGACATCGTGATCGACGACCATGGCAGCCGGGTGCGGCCCGGCGTGTGGGTGCTGTACGAGCACGCGTTGCAACGCTTCGGCGCGGTGCCGACGCTGATCGAATGGGACACCGATGTGCCGCCGCTGGCGGTGCTGCTCGGCGAAGCGCAGCAGGCCACCGACAGGTTGGCGCGGGTGCGTCGATGAGCACGGGTGATGCGCCTTCGACAAATTCATCGACCACGGCATCGGCGGTAAGGGAAGCCGAGCGTCAGCGCTCGCTGCTGGCCGCGCTGTGGTCCGCCGATGCCTCTGCGGTTGCTGCAGATCTGCCGTTGCGAACGGGTGCGGTGAGCATCGAGCGTGGCCTGAAGGCCTATCGCGTCAATGCCGGTGCCAACGCGGCTCGCGCGCTGGAAGCGGCCTGCCCGACGGTGTGTGCGCTGGTCGGTGCCGACGACTTTCGACGGCTCGTTCGCGAGCACTGGACGCAGCACGTGCCGACCTGCGGCGACCTGGCCGAGTGGGGTGCCGAACTGGGTCCGTGGCTGGAGGTGCATCCGGCGCTCGCCGACTGGCCTTACCTCGGCGACTGCGCGCGCCTCGACTGGGCCGTGCACCGCTGTGAACGCGCGGCCGATGCGGTGCTCGATGCCGAATCGATCGCCCGCCTCGGCGACACCGACCCGCAGCGTCTGCACCTGCAGCTTCGACCCGGCGTCGCGGTGCTCGACTCGCGCTTTCCGGTGGTGATGCTGCACGAGACCCATCGCCAGGCCGACCCGACCTCGGCGCTCGATGCGGTGCGTGAGGCATTGCTGAACGAGGTCGGCGAAGCGGCGCTGGTGGCCCGGTCAGGCTGGCGCGCTCGGGTGCATCGCGTCGATGCCGCCACCGCCCTCTGGACCGCGCGGCTGCTCGCCGGAGATTCGCTGGCCGCCGCGCTCGGTGTCGTGACGGACGGCGCCGATGGCGCTGACTTCGATCTGGCCACGTGGCTTGCCACCGCACTGCGCGAGGGCTGGTTGAAAGGAATCCGCGTCGATTCCGACTGATGCCCACCCCCTTGGAGATGCTCGATGAACACGCCACGCCCCCCGTCACTGTTGTCCCGGCTGTGGGTCGTCGGCGAGCTCGCCATTCACGGCCTCGACGCGCTGCGACCCGCCGCTCAGCTGGTCGCACGCTGGTTCATCGCCGGGGTGTTCTTCCGCTCCGGGTTGACCAAGATTGCCGACTGGGAAACGACCGTCGCGTTGTTCACCGACGAGTACCACGTGCCGCTGCTGAGCCCGGCGCTGGCCGCCGCACTCGGGACCAGTGCCGAGCTGATGCTGCCGGCGCTGATCCTGTTCGGACTCGCCGGACGCTTTGCAGCCGCGGGCTTGTTCATTCTCAACATCGTGGCGGTGATCAGTGTCGAGGACATGCCGATCCCCGCCTTGCAGCAGCACATTTTTTGGGGCAGCGTGCTGGTTGGTCTGCTGCTGTGGGGCCCGGGCCGCTGGTCGCTGGACCGCTTTGTCTGGCCGTGGTTGCGCCAACGGGTGTAAGGACTGCGAGTCGATCTCGACAGAGGTGAGTGCATGGGAATCAGCCCCCAGGCCACCACCCACAGCCTGCAATGTCTGCAGGTGCCTTCACCTCACACAGGAGAGATTTCCATGTTCACCCCATCCAAAGGTTTCCAGATCGCTTCCGCT
>JARXKP010000027.1 GCA_030271615.1 Pseudomonadota bacterium | reverse complement strand
TGATGCCGGTGACACGGCACTGGCTGCCGGTCGAAGACGGATTCGAGAAGCAGCTGATTGAGCGGCTCGTGGCTGATGGGCGGTCCTTCGTGAAGGGGCTTCGCTACAACCTGGGTGTGGGGAGCACGCTGGCCAGTGCGACGCTGACCGACTGCGAGGGTTCGGCGCCGTTGCTCTTCGTTGTTCACGCGGGCATCGAGGATTGCGGGCGGTACCTTCAGGTGTGCGACGCTTCGGTATCGGCGTGGCAGTGGAATCCATCGAGCGAAGCGATGCCATCGTTTCCGCCTCGGCGGCAACATCACCCCAAGGGCGACTGACCCCGCGGTCGAATGCCGATGAGCGATTCCTTCCTCGCCGCCCCGTTGAAGTGGTATAAATCCTCGGACGTTTCTTTGATTCGCCCGAGGATTCATACCATGCCCGCCTCTGACACCTCCACGCAGCGCGCCCAGGCGCTGGCGCTGCTCAAGCGGCGGGGGATGACGCGGCTCGCGGAGTTCAGTGAGGCGGGCATCACCGCCACCACGGTCGGCCGCATGGAGAGAGCCGGCGAGGTCGTGCGCCTCGCCCGCGGGCTCTACCAACTTCCCGATGCCGCGCTCGATGCGCAGCAGTCCCTGGCCGAGGCGGCCAGGCTGGTGCCCAAAGGCGTCATTTGCCTAGCCTCGGCACTGGCGTTCCACGGCCTCACCGACCATATGCCGCCGAAGGTCTGGATCGCCATCGGGCGCAAGGACTGGCGCCCCCGGCTCACCTATCCGCCGATACGCATCGCCCGGTTCTCTGACGAGCTTCTGCGCCACAGCGTAGAGCGCAAGAAGATCGCCGGCACGCTCGTACCCGTGTTCGGCGTTGCCAAGACGGTGGCCGACCTGTTCCGCTACCGTCGGACGGTTGGCGATGCGCTTGCCATCGAAGGCCTGCGCCAAGCGCTGCGGCAGCGCAAGGCCACGCCTGCGGCGATCGCGCGAGAGGCCGAGGCTGCGGGCGTGTGGGCCACGATGGAGCCCTACGTCATGGCGCTTACCAACGATGCCTGATCGCCCGCGCAACATCGGCGCATCAGTGCGCCAACGCCTGTTGGACCTAGCGCATGCGCGCGGCCGGCCGATGGAACTGCTGCTCACCCGCTACGCGCTGGAGCGCCTGCTGCATCGGTTGAGCCTCTCGCCGCACCGCGAGCGGTTCGTGCTGAAGGGCGCGATGCTGCTGGCCACCTGGTTCGACGAACCACACCGCGCGACGCGCGACGTCGACCTGCTTGGTTTCGGAGACGCGGCGGAAGATGCACTGCTCGCGACGTTCCGCGAAATCATGGCGGTCGAGGTTGACGACGGGGTCAGCTTCGATCTGAAGGGCCTGAAGATCGAGGCCATTCGCGAAGAGGTTGAGTACGGCGGATCGCGGCTGCGCACCACGGCAGCACTCGCCGGCGCGCGCATCCCCATCACCGTTGACATCGGCTTCGGCGATGCCGTCGAGCCCGGTGTCGAAGACATCGATCTGCCGGTGCTGCTCGACATGCCGTCGCCTCACCTGCGCGCGTATCCGCCCGAGACGGTCATCGCCGAAAAGCTTCATGCGATGGTGGCCCTGGGTCGAGCCAACAGCCGCATGAAAGACTACTACGACGTGTGGATGCTGACAAACGCATTCGAGATCGACCCAGAGCGGCAGCGTCGGGCCATCGTGGCGACGTTTGCCCGTCGCAGCACGGCGATCCCTGCGGAGGTTCCTGATGGGCTCAGCGATGCCTTTGCAACCGATCCTGGGAAACAGCGGCAATGGACTGCCTTTGCTCGGCACCTCTCTGGTTCGGTCCCTGGCCTTGGTCTCATCGTCGGCGACCTTCGACAGCGACTGTCAGTCCTCCTGGGGCCGAACTGATTATCAAGACGCCTGCCCGTTCATGTCGGCCGCGAAAGCGGGCGGCCATGGCTCTTTCAGGATGTCAACCCAAGGGTACTCAGCGGGCACCTTGAATCGTGCCTAGACTGCAGCGGATTGGTCAGCGGCGGTAAGCGCCCAAGCCGCTGTATTGCCAGTCGAAATGGTCAGCAACGCGAGACCACCAGGCCCGATAGTCCGACCCACGATGAGCATCACCAATGAATTGCTGTTGAGCTTTGAACTGGCCATGAGCCGGTTCATCGCATCGCCGTCCAGGCTGGAAGCGCTCGGGTGATCCTCCGCATGCGTATGCCACTCACCGAGGTACAGAAGACCCGCCATCGATTGAGCTTCAACGGCACGCTGAGCCGCTGCCGGATTTGATCGGTAGCGGTAGCGTGTGCGCTCGTCTCCAGCATAGGGGCCGGTGGCACAAACAATTCTCACGAAAGCCTCGTCGACAGTACCAAAGAGTTGCCCACCCGCCTCTGTGGCTCTGGCGGAAGTCTGCCGGTGGTGTTGAACATGCGACAACACTTCTGGCTCAAGCTGCACACGTTGGGTGTAGCCGTCGGCATGACCAACGATGGGTTGCTGTGCCTGCTGCCGAAAGACGCGCGACAAAGCCTTCAGTACCACGCCGCCTCCCTCACAACATTGCTCGCCGAGAAATCAGGCGTCGCGCTGCCGCCGTTCAAAGCAACGGCAGCCAAGTCCCCTTGCCAGACACGCCGGCATGAGGTGGGAACTCGTCCGAGGAGCACGTCAATGGCTAGGCGAGCTGCGAGTACGACAGTTGGTTGCAGATCGATGGCACCGTGTGGCTGAAAGAGGTTGCCGCATCCAGCTTCCACAACCAAAGCTTTGCCGTCGTCAGGCCAGTCGGTAAGCCGAAACAACGGCCGCTCACTCTCGTCAAAGCCCGCGATCAGCGATTGGGTTCCGTACAGCAGGACAGCGTGCCCGACGATCGCGTGCGCTTCAGTCCATGTGCACAGGTGCGGCGGCGGCGTCTCTAGTTCCCGACGCCAAGCGTCGACCTTGGCGTCGCCATCGAAATCGATTCCGGCGCTGATGATCAAGTCAGCCTTAGCCATGGCTTCGAATTCCCGGGCAGCTAGCCACTGGAAGCGTTTCGCGTGGGGCGTTACTGCCGTGATGTGTGGAAAGTCCCGCCGCAGCATTTGGGCCATAGCCTGGGCCTTATTTTCACCGACAGATCGCATGCCGAGCGCATGCCGGGCGACGTTCGCCGGCGTGAGATCGTCAGGGTCGATGAGCAAGAAAGTGCCCACGCCGGCCTGCGCCAGCAGTTTTGCCAATGACCCTCCTAGTGCGCCGCAGCCGATCAGCACGACGGACTTGGAGCGGATAGCGGGATAGTCATCGTCATGCCCGCGACCATGGACCCAAGGTCCATCAACGCGAGCCACCGGGCACCGCTGAACCGCGCGACCGCTGAACGATGCCAGGATGCGGCTCATCGGCACCTTTGCCATGCCACGGAATCCCTTGACCAGCTCTCGCTCAGCGGCGCCGTGCAGCAGGACGGCGGCAAAGGCCGGCCCCGTTGGGGTCCTGGCTTCGAAGACAAGCGGACATGCTTGGCCTGGGGCAAGCACTCGGCGCAGTATCGCCTCGGGCAGCTGGCTCAGTACGTCCCGCCCAAATTCCGGGTAGTCCTTCGGCGTCCATGGCCGCGAAAGGCGAAGCAACCACGTTGGCAACACTTCGCGGTCTGATGGATTGGAGCCGCTATTTCGCAACCAGCCGACAAGCTCGGCCTTGCTGTCGGCCAAGACTATGCGTCCGTTGACCCGATCAATGTAGTAAACGACCTCGCGAGATTCACCGCCGGGTTTGCTCAGGCTAAAAACATCAGGCCGCTTTTTCTTGGCGATTGCACGCTGGTTCCAATAGGCGACGAACTCGCGCTCGAACTCACGCCGGCATGCCACATCGCTGTAGTTCAGAAGTTCTTCGGCCCAGAGCAAGTGCTGCAACACCCGCTGGCCCGGAGCGGCAACCACTCGAGTAGATTTCAAGCACAGAAGACCTTCAGCCTCGACGTGCGGCCATCGGAAGTCACTTCCCGCTTGAGGAGCGAAGACCCTCGGTTGCGAGTTGGGGAATGCGGCGTCAACCACGACCACAAAGTGGTCGACGCCGTCGATGCGTACCGAAGCAGCTGGAACGTCAATGCGCCAGCCAGCGCAGAAACTGTGCAACGGCTGCCCAGCCAGTTCAGCCACGTTAAGCCGCCGCCACCGACCCGGCAACTGCTCCTGCAAGGCCAGTTCGATAACTGGAACACACGCTGCGTCGAAGGGCACAGCGATCAGCCGAATCTTCCACCGCCGTCACTGCGCCGAGCAGTTTCGACGGACGTCACCAACATGGCAGACCCTTCGGATTTTTTCGCAGTACTGTCGTCGGGCTGATCGGTGAAGAACACGGTATCGAAGACATCGTCCCAAGCCTCGCGGGCCTGTTCGCGAGTGCAATCGCTCGTATCGAGAACATTCAGCGTGCCCAGTGCGCTGGCGAGGCAATCGCGAAAGAACACCACCGCCTCGTCTCCCGCCTTGGCCAGCTTGGTGCCGGTTAGAACCGGGTGGTCGATAGCCGTTGACGCGTCGAGCGCCATCTTGATCGCCTTCCAGGTCTCTCGAAGGGCCTTGTCATCGCGATCCTGGCCATAGACAAAGTGATCGACAACAAGTTTGGTGAGGCAAACACCGCTGGTGGTCTTCAACTTCCACGGCTTGCGGCGCGCAAACTTCTTGGTGAGCTTGGTTATGCGTCGCATCTGGCTTCCGTCAGACTCGCCAGCATTGAGTTCACCGACGATGCCGTTGAACCAACGCGTCACGGCACGCGCGTCCGACTTCACCCAGTCATCGCCGCTCGCGAGTTCGTAGTGTTCGATCTCGTTACCATCTTCGTCGTCGGTGGTAACGATGCGATAGACAGGAACATCGATGTGGTAGCCAGCGGGGTAGGCCTGGCGAACACAGTTTCGTTTGACCGTCGCCTCGTGCTTGAGGCGGCCATCCCACTTCAAGGCCTCACAAATACGCTCGCGCGCAACCAATGGCGTGAGCGCATCGCCATCGCCGTCGGTCAAGTCGTCCAGCTCGAAGTAGGCTCCGTCGTCAATGTCGTAGTCGTTCTCATCGTCCTGCGTCATCGTGCGCATCTGGTAAGAACCCTGGGACTGGACCACTCGCGGTTGGGGATGTTCCTTGAGGTCGAGGCCAGTCTCCAGGCGCGTTCGACCGGCATTGCGCCGCGTCCGCATCTCGCCTTGCTGCTTCTGGGAAAGCGTCACGTTGTCGCGATGAAACGCGGTCATCTCGGAGTGGCAATCGATGTCAGCCATGGTGATCCTCTTCGTTGTTGGTCGTGCCTAGATTCGGGGGTGTAGCAAGCGCCTCGCGAAAGGCTTGCATTCGCGGCTCGCGCTGCATCGATGCCCACGCGAAGTCGACGTCAGAAATTGCTTGGCGGGCCAGCGCGTTCAATACCTTCGGGCGCGCGTCATCCATGTTGACCAGGTAGTCCCGCAGAGCATTAGAAGGACACTGGGCAGGCATCCGGTACGCGAAACTACCGTCGCCACGAAGTTCGGCCATCTTGTTGGTGATGTAGTCATAGCCAACTGCCTGAGCGTTGAGACTTGCAGCGATCGCACGAAGCCCACCACCCCATCCGATGGCGCCCCGGTGCAAGGATCGCCCGGCCACTTCTTCACCACCCTGTGAGGGCAGCGTTCCCAGCATGAACAAGTGGATCGGACGAACCGGCCCACCACGGTCAGCAAGGATCTCAACAGCTTCGATCATTCCGATAAGGCCTGGGTTGTTCGCCCAGAGACCGCCGTCAACATACACAGCCGTCGTCCCGGCGTTGCCCGGTTCAACAAGGCGTGCCATCGACCGTAGGATGGGCGCGGCGCTCGTGGCCATGCACACGTCGACCAAAGTGCGCGTGTTATCGCGGCCGTTCAGACGCTTCAAGTGCTGAGTCTTAAAGACAACCGATGCGTGCCGGTTGAGGTCGACGGTGGGCACAGCCAGTGCAACGCCCCGTTCTGTGTATACCGACCCGACAGTTCGGTCGCCAAGCGTGGCCGTCAGCACTGCCCTCAGCGCCGAATCTCCGCGCCGCAAGCCCAGGCCAAGCCCGCGCACGGCCTTCTCGAAGATGGGCAAGGCGCGCGCCCATTGGTACGGGAAAATCTGCTTTCCGTGATCGGCATACAGGTCTCGTACCTTGGCCAGCGGAATTCCAGCGGCCAGGGCGCAGGCCACGATACCGCCAGTGCTCGTGCCGACAACCAAGTCGAAGGCGCGCCCAATGTCGATGGCATCTGATTGACCAGCGGCGGCGCGCAGTCTCTCTGTGAACGTATCGAGATAGGCGGTTTGATAGACGCCCCGCATTCCGCCCCCATCGAGGCACAGCACACGAAACGGGCTTACTTGCTCCATGAGAAAGCGATCCCCCTGATTCTTTGCGCTCGATATAGGGGGCATCTGATTCGTTTCAAGTTGGCCTCACATGCAGAACGATGAAATCTTTGAGCCTTCATGGCGGGGCCTTCAACTACGAAAAACATCTTCAGCCATCCCATCTAACTTGGATTTGACTGCCCGCCAAGTCGGCATGTGCCGGTCGAGGACTCGGTAAAACTTCGGGCTGTGGTTGTGATGCAGCAAGTGACTGAGCTCATGCAGCAGCACGTAGTCGATGCATTCACGAGGCGCCTTCACCAGCCACGGATTCAGCGTGATCCGGCCCGCCGGAGAGCAACTGCCCCACTGAACGGTCATGAACTGAAGGCGCGGCGCCGGCAGCTGGCGAACCCAGCGCAGCGGCTCCGCCACAGCCCCAAGCCGCTGTGCGAAGACTTCGCGCGCACGCAGCCGATACCAGGCCTCCAGCGCCTTGCGAACGCGATCGGCAGAGCGATCAGGAACGGTGACAACGACGAAGCCGCCGCGCATGCTTGCGCTCTCGCACTCGCCCGGCTGGACAACAACCTTTAGCCGGTACCGCCGTCCAAGGTACAAAAGCGACTCACCGCTCACGTACTGCCGAGGAGAAAGGTTGGTTCGCCGCCCGAGAGCCGCCTCGACGTGCTGACTGATCCAGCGTGATCGCTTGCGTACGGCCGCCAGCACCGCCGCATGAGCCACGCCGGGCGGCGCATCCACCAGCACTCGTCCGTTTGGCTCAACATGAATTGACAGGCGTTGCACTTCGCGCTCAGCTTGAACGCGCAGGTCGAAGCGAATGATCTGGTCACCGTAGCGGATGCGGTGCTCGCTGCCCGCCTGAACTGCGGATGCGCTCATGACCGGCTCAACCCCACCCGCGTGATCTGAATCACCTGCTCGACGACCTGCTTGGCGTTGTCCAAGCCCAATGCATTGAACAGCAGCGGCAGCAGTCCCTTGCGAATCGCCGCCTCAATGTTTTGCGGGTTCAGAGAATTCTCAGCAACGGCGTTACGTACCACCGCATCCATTGCCAGAGATTGGCTAACCAGTTCGCTCCGGCTGGCGTCATCGACCTTCGCAAAGGCGTCGTCACCCAAGACCAGCTTGATGGCTCCGAAATAGGCCTTCGCGTGCGGGTTGCTCGCCAGCTCATCGGGAACGCCGGGTGTCTCGCGCGCCGCCAGTTGCTGCTCGAACTCCTTGAACAATGCGTACTGCTTCAGGGGATGGTCGAACATCGCCTCGGCCTCGGCGATGGCCTGCTTCAACAACTCGCCGAATACCTTCTGCGCATACGGGTCCTCTGCCAAGTCCTGTTCAATGGTCTTGCGCAGGCGGGTGCGAATCATGTCCGTCTCGTTGCGCGTTTTGTCCTCCGACCACTGCGCCGAATCTTCGGCCCGGCCCAACTGGTGCACCAGGTAGACGCCTTCGGGTTCGCGCACTTCCCTGCCGATGACCTGCTTGTCGACGAGGCGCCGGATTTGCTCTTCATAGGCGCTGTAGTCCACGGTCTCCATGGCGTCACGCCGTGCCGTCTGCCGCAGCTCGGTGAAGAAACGAAGGTCGGCCTTGTAGCGGGAGATCAAGCTTTCCGTGAAGCTCTTGTCCTCGAAGAAGCTGCGGGATGACAGTGCGGTCTGCAGGCACAGGCCGAACTCGGTCACGGCGGCATAGAAATCGTCGCGCAACTTCTGCCGCTCGTCGTACTCCTCGCCGTCGGCGCCAGTGAGGAACTTCGGCGTCAGAACTTGCCGGTACTGCTCACGGTCGAGCTTGTTGACCGCGCCCTTGAAGAACGACAACAGCTTGTCGTGCAGCGCCGGCAGCCGCTTGTACTCGGTGCTGAACTGTTGATACAGGCCCTCGATATCGGCCACGTCGAAGCCGCCCTGCGTCCGCGTCTCCAGGTCCTGGTAGGCGCGGATGGCCGTATCGAGTTCTTTGAGGATTCCGCGATAGTCCACCAGCACGCCATAGCGCTTCTCATCGTGCAGCCGGTTGACGCGGGCCACGGCCTGGATGAGGTTGTGCCCTTTCAGAGGTTTGTCGATGTAGAGCACCGTGTTACGAGGCTCGTCGAAGCCGGTCAGCAGCTTGTCCACCACGATCAGCAGGTCGGGCCCGTCATCGGTGCCGAACTCAGCGATGACCTGCTTCTCGTAGGTTTCCGCGTCCAGGCCCTGGCCGATCACCGCTTGCTTCCACCACTTCTGCACCTCTGGCAGCGTCTCTTCGTCCACTTCAGAGTTGCCCTCGCGCGTGTCGGGCGCCGAGATGACCACCGCGCTCGTCACCAGGCCGGTGTCATCCAGCGCCTTCTTGTAGCGAATGGCATCGAGCTTGCTGTCTGTGGCCACCTGCCCTTTGAGGCCGGTGCCGAGCAGCTTGATGTTTTCACTGAAGTGCGTGGCGATGTCCCAGGCGATCAGTTCGATGCGGTTGGCGGCGCCGTAGATGGCTCCCTTCTTGGCGAACTTCTTTTTTAGATCGGTGCGCTGGGCGTCGCTCAGGCCCGCAGTAATCTTGTCGAACCAGCGGCTGACAGCTTCCTCGTTGATGGTCAGTTCGGGCACACGCTCTTCGTACAGCAGCGGCGCCACGGTTTCATCTTCCACCGCGCGCTGCATGGTGTAAGCGTGGACGATGGGGCCGAACTTGCTGGCGGTCTTTTCCTGTTTGAGCAGCGGCGTGCCCGTGAAGGCGATGTAAGCAGCCTTGGGCAGCGCGCGCTTCATGCGCTCGTGCGTCTCACCGCCGTGACTGCGATGGCCTTCATCCACCAGCACGATCAAGTTGGCAGAGTCATTGCGACACTCCGGCAGCTTGGACGCGGTGTTGAACTTGTGCACCAGCGTGAAGGTGATGCGCTCCGTGCCGCTGCCGATGCGTTTGGCGAGGTCGCGCCCGGTCAGGGCACGGCTCTTCTCGCCGTCCTTCAGCGAGGCGATGGCCGAACCGAACGCGCCGCCCGAGATGAAGTTGCGGGACAACTGCCCCTCCAGGTCCACGCGGTCGGTCACCACGACGACTCGGCACTCTGCGAGGGCATCCACCAGCAACAGGGCCTTGGTCAGGAAAACCATCGTGAAGCTCTTGCCCGAACCGGTGGTGTGCCATACGACGCCACCCTCGCGGCCACCGTCAGGCCGCAGTTGACGAATGCGCTGCAGCAGCGCTCGGATGCCGAAGAACTGCTGATAGCGCGCCACGATCTTGCCGACCTTGCGGTCGAATAGCACGTAGCCACGCAAGAATTCCAGCAAGCGGGCTGGAGTGAGCAGGCTGACCAGCAGCCGATCCTGGTCGGTGGGCTGCATGGGCTGCGCCCACAGCGCGTCGAAGTAGGCCGCCAAGCCCGCCGGCTTGGCCTGGAACAGACGGCTGCGCACGGCCGCGGACAAGGCCACGTTCTTGAATTCGGCGACCTTGGCGTCGTCGAACTCTTCTTCGCGCCATCGCGCCCAGAACTTCGACGCCGTGCCGGTGGTGCCGTAGCGCCCCTCGGTTTGGCTCACGGCCATCAGCACCTGGGCATAGGCAAACAACTGTGGCACCTCGTCTGGCCGCTGGTTGCGCAAGTGCTGGCTGATGCCCTCGGCCACCATGGCCTTGTGGACCTGCGCACCCTCGGGCCGCTTGGCCTCGATGACGACCAGCGGCAAGCCGTTGACGTAGCACACCACGTCCGGCGTGCGGTGATGGGTGCCCTGCGCCGACAGCACCTCCAGCTCTTCGGTCACATCCCACCGGTTCGCTGACGGATCGGCCCAGTCCACCACGGCAATCGTCGGCTGATGCTTCTTGCCGTCGGGCATGAACTCGGTGACCGTGATCCCCAGCGCCAGTTTGCCGTACAGGCGCTCATTGGCCGGCAGCAGGCCCTCTGCGAGGCTGAGCGCCGAAAGCTCGCGCACGATCTGCTCGATGCCGCTCGAAGACAGTGGGTACGACTGGCCCTTGTACTCATAGCGTCGGGACTGCAGCACCTCCACCAGTCGGGGCTTAAGCAGCACCTCGCGCGTGCTACCGCGGAGGGTCAAGGCCTGCGCGGTGGTCAGGAAGTTCCAGCCGATATTGCAAAGCAAATGCAGCGCCGGGATGTGGGCGCTGTACTGTTCGCGCGAGTTTGGCGTGGTGGTCATGGCGCGGTCTCGGCTTCGGTCGTCTGAACGCGGCGCTTACCTGTTAGCAGTTGCGCCATCAGCGCAGCCTTCTCCTGCGTTAGCTTGTCGATTTGCGCTTCGAACAGCGCCACCTCGCGCCGGGCTGCGTCGAGCACTTCAACGATCTTCCGCTGGACCGAGAGCGGCGGAATATTGAAGGGCCACGTCAGCCAGCGCTCGGTATTGAAGATCATCTTCTCGACATGCACGCCGATGCTGGAGTGGAAGCAGGTCTGCTGGAAGTAGCGCGACTCGGACAGGTACCGCAGGAAGCGCAGATCGATCTGCCCGTCGCTGTTCAGCACCGCGTACTCGTTGGAGACCACCGCACCGTCCAGCTCGCGCGGCACGATGCCGCAGGCCCCGTGCACGATCTGGCGCTTGGAGATCAGGAAGTCGTCGGCCCGCACGTAGAACTGCGACGGTGTCTTGACCTCCGCACCCCGCAGCACTTCACGTAGCTCCACACCACCCCGCGACCGCTTGACGGTCACCAGCCGGTACGTCGTGTCGCCCTCCAGCGCCACAGGCCGACGCACCTCGCGAAGATGGTCGCGCAGCTGGATGCGACGCCAGCCCGCAGGCGTCGGCGGCAAGGTGGGAATGCCGGGCTGCACCGAGGGCGGGAACCCGCCGTTGTCGGCCGGTGTAACCACATCCGGGTTGGCGGACCGCAGGTTCAGGGTGAGGCCGATCAGCGCATGCCACTGGGTACGGCTGTTCGCCAGCAGGCGCACTGTAGTGGCGATGGCTTGATCCCAGGTGGATAGGATTTGGGCGATGTGACGTTGCTCTGCTGGTGGCGGAATTACCAACGGGAAACTCTTCAGCTGTGAGGAGTTCAGCGATGAAAGTCCAGTTGATCCTTTTGCGCACGATAAAAAGTAGTTTCGCCCGTACTCAGATTGAGTCTGCTGCTCCAAGAACTCCGGCAACAATTCATTCGAAAGTGTTCGCACTGCAAACACATGATTCTGGTGAACAGCGTCGAGGACTTGGCCTCGCCATAGGCAACTGCGCCCAAGATTTTCGGGATTGCCATTGCCCTCGATCAGAAGAAGGTCCCCTGCTTGCAACGTGTATCGCGCTGTTTGACTGGCTGGAACGTCAATTTCTTTAACGTCCGCCAAATCTAGAGTCCCGTCTTGAACGTTTGCCACCCTGATGTACGGTCGCTTGAGAGTTGCCCCTTCCCGGCGCGCATTCTTTGATAGCCCCGTGCGAACTTCCGCAACGGTATGCAAAGGCACCTGCCTCCATCCTTTAGGCAGCATCACACCCCCACCCGGGCTGCCGCCCGCAGCTTCAACCCGTGACAGAACTTCACGGATTGGCCGGCCTTGGCCACCAACCACTGCGATGCATCTGCCCTCTCACGCATAGCCCAGTTCCCTTAGGTACACGGACATCTGCGCCTCCAGCCCCTCCAGCTCGGCCTTAAGCCGCTCGCGCTCTTTGCGCACGGCCATCAAGTCGATTTGTGCTTCTTCCTCAAAGGTGTCCACGTAGCGCGTGATGTTGAGGTTGAAGTCGTTCCCGACAATCTCCGCCGGTGTGGCCAAGTGGGCGTAACGCGCCACGGGCTGCCGCGCTGCGGCAGCGTCCAGGATGCGCTGCAGATCAGCCTCGCGCAGCAGGTTCTGGTTCTTGCCGGCCTCGAAGTCGCGGCTGGCGTCGATGAACAGCACTTTGTCGTCGGCCTTGTGCTTGCGAAACACCAACACCGCCGCCGGGATGCCGGTGCCGTAGAACAGCTTCTCGGGTAGGCCGATCACCACGTCGAGCAGGTTTTCCTCGATCAGCTTCTGGCGGATGCGGCCCTCAGCGGCGCCACGGAACAGCACACCGTGCGGCACCACCACGGCCATGCGTCCGCTGCCAGGCGTCATGGTCTCGACCATGTGCAGGATGAAGGCGTAGTCGCCCTTGGTGCGCGGCGGCAGGCCGCGGCGGAAGCGGCTGAACTTGTCGGCCTCGGCGCCTTCGAAGCCCCACTTCTCCAGGCTGAAAGGCGGGTTGGCCACCACGATGTCGAAGTGCTTCAGGCTGGCAGCGCCGTCCAGTAGCTTGGGGTTGCGGATGGTGTCGCCCCACTCGATGCGGTGGTTGTCTTCGCCGTGCAGGAACATGTTCATCTTGGCCAGCGCCCAGGTGCTGCCGATGGCCTCTTGCCCATACAGCGCGTATTTGCGCGAGCCGGTGCGGCCTCGGATCAGTCGGCCGCACTTCATCAACAGCGAGCCTGAGCCACAGGTGGGGTCGCAGATTTCATCGCCCTCCTGCGGGTTCATCAGCCGGGCCATCAGCGACGAGACTTCAGGCGGCGTGTAGAACTCGCCGGCCTTCTTGCCGCTGGTGGATGCGAAGTTCTTGATCAGGAACTCATAGGCATTGCCGATGACGTCCAGTTCGCCGACGCGGCTTTCGCGCAGGTTCAACGCTGGCTTGGCAAAGTCTTCGAGCAGGTGGCGAAGGATGTCGTTCTTCTGCTGCTCATCGCCGAGCTTGTTGGAGTTGAAGCTGATGTCTTGGAACACGTCGCGCAGCTTTGAGAGGTTGGCCTCTTCGATGGCGTGCAGGGCCTTGTCAATGCGCTCGCCGTTACCCGGGCTGTGCCGCTGGGTATGCAGTGCGTAGAAGCTGGCCGAGGCCGGCAGCACGAAGCGCTCGTTCTTGAGCATCTCCTCGATCAACTCCGGGTGGTCGCCGTACTGCTTCTTGTAGTTGTCGTAGTGGTCTTGCCAGACATCGGAGACGTATTTCAGGAACAGCATCGTCAGGACATAGTCCTTGTAGATGCTCGGGTCCACGGTGCCGCGGAAGGTGTCGCAGGCGGCCCAGACGGCGCCGTTGATGTCGTCCTGGCTGACGGGTGCATGCGTGACGGAAAGATCGTTCATGGGGTGTCCTGATGGATGTCTTGGCGAGTGGTCTGGCCCAGGCCTTCGGCGAGTGCATGGAGCTGCAGCTCGCGGTTGCGGATGAGTCGGTGAAGTGCTTGGCGCTCGGCGCGCGCCAGATTGGCCAGAGCGACGATGGCGCGCTGCTGCCGCATCGTGGGGATGTGGAGGGACAAGGCCTCGAGCACGGGACGGCGGATGCTCAGTTGGCCGCTGCCCTCGGCGGCCTGCTGAAGTTGTCGCTGGAAAGGCGGTTGATTGATCTGCCAGGCCAGGAAGGCCGGGTCTATGGAAGCTTGTGCTTTCACTCGCAGGTGGAAAAAGGCAGGGGCACAAACGGCCGGAGCTGGCGACTCGTCGATGCAGACTGCGTAGAACCGGGCGCCCTTGGCAACAAAAAGCACGTCGCCGGCGCGCAACCAGTCAGGGTGCTTGCGCCCCGCGAGCGAGGTGCGAATCGCGCCGCTCCAATCAATGCCAGCCTCTGGGTCTACGTCCTTCATCTGCACGACCAACACATCGCCGTCGTGCGCTTCCTCGATCGCGCCACGGAACGGGTAACCCGCTTGCAGCGATGCAATCTCGGCAACGGAAACTATTGATGCATCAAACGACATGATGCAATCATACACACGTATAAATCAGATATGAAGATTATTTTGCATCCTGGCGATTGATGCGAATTCGGTTCAGACTAGCGTCCGAGGCGATCCGTCGTGGATCAGTCGCCGATGCCTGCATAGTTGAGAGCTGCCTAGAGTTCTGCGCGGCGACTGAGGCGGAGGCTACGGTCGACACCCGTCACGCCAGCCTTGCTCCATCCCCAACTCCTGGCGATCCTGTTTATACTGGACAAAACACCAGTATATCGCGAGGACTTTATGAAAACCGATGAGCGCGAGTGGGTCACGCGTTGCTCGGCCCGTCTGCATGCGCAGTGGCCACGCATCGGCCGCGAGCAACGGGACGAGTTGGCCCAGGAGCTTTGGGCCGATGCGCATTGGCGCGGCATCGAACCGGAACAGGCCGCGGCGGAGTGGCTTCGGCAAGGCATGCCGAACGCAGCGTGACGGCTCATGATGGCAAAGCGTGGTGGTGGCCGCAGTTCTCGCATCCGTCACCGGCGAGGATCGATGTCGATCGGCTTTGACACCGGCCTCAACTCGGGCGCCCTGCTGGGCACGGCGGACGGAGTGGTCGATGGCATCTCCCGTATGAACGTCGCAATCGAACGGGCCAGATCTCGGTCAGCCTGATCGCCTGACACGGCCAAGGCGCGTCCCACCTGCATCCACGTTTCGACCGCTTCGGTCCGCGTCGAGCGTGCCTGCGGACTCGACTTGGTGGCTGCTTGCCTGGTTCGCAGCCGGCCGTCTTCGCGCGCCTTGATACGCCACAGCGATTCGTAGTTGCGGTCGCGACCGCGCGTCGCCTGGCGCGTCGCCTCGGCCTCGACACCGTGGCCGCGCAGCTTCTCGGCGAAGGTCTCCCGCCAGCGGTGCAGGTCTGCCTTGCGCGGGTTCAGGCGCTTGCCATGCTTGGACTCCGCCCGCACGCTGATGTGCACGTGCGGGTTGGCTTGGTGGTCGTGCAGCACCATCACGTACTTGTGGTCTGCCAGCTCCGCCTTCGCAAACTCGCGTGCGGCACGCTGCACGGTCAGGGGGTCGGTCCCGCGCGGCATCGACAGCATGATGTTGAAGGCTTCGCGCCTGTCGCCGATGTCGTCGATCAACGTGCCGCCGAAGCGCCAGTCGTCGGCCAGCTCGGGCAGCGTGTCCTTGCCGCGCGTGGTCTCGCCACGCTCGTCCTCGATGTCGAGCCGGCCGTTCTTGCTGATGTAGCGGAAGTGCGCGGCGATTGCCTTCATGCCGCGCCCGCCGCCGGTGACCTTGACCATCACCTGCGGCGCGCGGCGCACCACCGTCGCCTCGATGCGCTCGCGGATCGCGGTGGCCCGCTGCCGCGCTGCGCCTGCCCCCAGCTTCGGTTGTGGCCGGGTCTTGACGACACGGTTGCCGGGGTAGAAAAGCCGGTCGCCCCATTGGATGAGAACGCCGTCGATGTTCGGTGCTTGGGACATGCGGAGCTCCAGTCGGTCACGTGTTGGGGTGCTTCGATGCGTCGGCACGTTGGCTGCGCGGCCGCAGGTCCGCCAGGACGCCAGAGGCCAGTGACAGGTGACGGCGCACGTCGCCGGCGAGCGTGTCGAGCCTCTCGCGGTACTCCTGCGCGGCGCGCACATTGCCTTGACGCAGCAGCGAGGTCAGGTGATGGATGTCGCGGCTCAGAGTCGAAAGTTCGGCGCTGGACGCGACGAGCGCGGCCAGGTGGTCGGCGCGGCTGGCGCCGCCCGACAACGCGGCGACGCCACCGATGAGACCCGCCAGGTACGCGCCGCGCGACAGGCCTGCAGCGCGCGCACCGGCCGCGAGTTGCGCGGCTTCTGCCAGCGTGAATCGGATCGACACCTTGACGGTCGTCGAGGCCGATGCCGCGACAGACGCATCCACCACTCGATGCGGCTCGGACAGATCACTCAAGCCCAGCAGGTGCGCAACAGCGCCACGCACGAGCACCGACACACTCACTCGCTCGGCCTGCGCACGTGCCACCAGCGTGGCCTTCAAGCCGCGCATATCGACCGTGACGAAGTCATGGGAGTGGGTGTTCATGAGCCGACCGATGGGAACCAGAAGGAGGCAAGCGAAGCGCTTGTGAAACTGGCGGCAGGCCGCCTATCTCTGCACTCACCTACGCATTCATATTCGTCTCGAATCGAGGTCAGCAGACCGATGATTTGGGGCGAAGAATCATCGCCAGGCCGAGGCTTGGCGGCCGAGTTGTCAAGCTGCTTGACAACAGCGTCGAGGGGATCAGCGGCCAACGAAGCCGCGCAGCTTCAAGGCCGATGCAGGGGCAAGCCGACGCGGGCCACCGGCGAGCGGTCGCACGTACAGGTGCCCCTCTTGGGCAGGTGCCACCGACACGACGAGCTGGAAGTCCTGGCCATCGAACTCGACATGCAGGCGCTGGTTCGTCTGCTGGTGCCGCATCGCGCGTCCAGCGATCGACGAAGCCTCAGAGTCGGGCTCGCTTGGCTCTGTCTGTTGACCCTTCTCGATCGCACCCATCAACGCCGATGGCGCCGAGTCGATGGATTCGAACGAAGGCTGTGACAGCTCGCGCTTCAAGGTCGCAATCCGCTCGCGCGTCATCGGCTCTCGATCCGACGCCCAGGCCTCGACCTCTTGTGCGTGCTCTCCATGCAGCCGGCGCAGTTCGTAGAGCTCGGTCATCCCCTTGCAGCGGCCTTGCCGGTACGCATCGAGCAGCCAGTCGGGCGGCTCGATCAACGCAGTGGCGAGCGTCACGTACTGACGGCTCTTGCCGAGCCGTCGCGCGATCTCGGCCTGGTTGTCGCCGCTGACCAGGCGCTTCTGCACGAACAACGCGATCTCCAGCGGCTTCAAGCCCTCGCGCTGTTCGTTCTCGATCACCTGGTCGTAGTTGTCGGCGGTGGTGTCGATGAAGGCCGGGATCTCCGTCAGGCCGGCCAGCTTGGATGCACGCAAGCGCCGAGCGCCGAAGTTGAGCACCCAGCGGCCGACCTGCTGTGGATTCGGGCGAACCGAGATCGGCTGTCGCACACCACGGTCACGGATCGTCGCGGCCAGTTCCAACAGGCCGTTGGTGTCGAACTCGTGGCGCGGCTGCTCGGGGTCTTCGTCGATGCCATCGAGCGGCAGCAGCATCGGCCGTCCGCTCGCGTCCGGTGCGGGTTCGTCCAGCGCGGCCAGGTCGTCAAGCTGCAGGGGCATGTTCGTTCTCCCTTGCGGTGAGCACCGCCGCGATTCGCGCGATGCCGGGCTCGATCTCCTTCCACGCATCGCGCGCGGCGGTCTTCTTCATTTCCCACAGTACGGCGCCGCTCGCCTGCGCTTCAGCGATGGCCGAGCGCCGGGGTACGAGCGCGAACTCGCCGGGGCCGGTGCCGACTTGGATCATCAGCGGGCGGTACTGCTGGATCACCTGCACGAAGTTGGCCTTCTGGAACGGCGTCGGCTCCACCATCGTCGGCAGCAGGCCGATGAGTTGCAGCTTCGGGTTCAGCACCGCCTTGATCTTGCGCACGCCGACGCGGTCGTGATTCAACAGCCCATGCACTCCGTCCATCGCCTCTTGGTTGAGCTGGATCGGCGACAGCACGAAGTCGGCCGACGCAAGCGCGGCAATCAGGCGAATGTCGGGGTTCGGATTCGTGTCGATCACGCACACGTCGAACTGCGCACCCACGCTGGCGAGGAAAGCCCGAAAGGCCCGCGCGAACGGCGTGTGCATCGCAGGCTGTCGTTCCAGCCCCAGCAGCGCCCGGTCGCTCGGCACCAGCACGAACGGCTTCGGCGGCAGGCTGCCGACGCTGCCGGTCATCAACACATCGGCCGTGCATCCAGCCACTGCGGCGCGCTCGGACATGCGCAGTGGCTTGCTGAAGTTGCCCTGGTGGTCAAGGTCGATGGCCAGCACGCGCTGGCCGTGCTGCGCGAAGTAGTGAACCAGCAGGGTGGCGACGGCCGATTTGCCGACGCCGCCTTTCTGGTTCGCGAGAACGAGCGTCTTCATGGGTCGGACTCCTCAAACTCAAACGCGCCCAGACACGCAATCGCCGGCCCGAGGATCGGGCCGGCGCGGTGTGGGGGAAGCCAAGGGACCGGCATGCGGATCGGTGGCGTTTCAGCCGTCGTCCGGCCATTGCAGGCCCCAGCGGTCGATGACCGACCGCACGCGCGCGTCGCCGTCAGGCACTAGCGTGTACAGGTCGGCGCGCGCCCAGCGCAGCGCGTCGAGACAGCGCAGCATGTCGTCGCTGATCTCGACGTCCAGCGCGCGAAGGTCGAAAAGGTCGAAGGCGAACGCCTGACCGTTGTAGGTGGCGGCGATGAACCGCACCACTCGGACGATCTGGCCCGAGTTGCGCTGCTCGGCCAGCGCCAGCAAGCGGGCGAAGGCCAGCGCGCCGGTGGCGGTGGCATCGCGCGAACGGGACTCGAACGAATCGAGCGCGTCGATGGGGGTATCTGCTTGGGTCATCGCATGACTCCTGCGGCGAACGTCAAGGGCCGGCCGCCGCCCCATGATCGGGCCGGCGTCGGTCAGATGACGCGATGACTTTTTGCTAAAAATCATCGCGAGAAGCGGCAAGGTCAGCGCTTGATCTTGCGCATCTCTTCGGCCAGCACCCAGAGCGCGCGGTTCAGGCTCACGCCACGGTCGATGCTGCCGACGGCGCGCGTGTGGATGCGCCGGCCCTGCACGCTGCGGCCCGGCTGGCCACCGCGCAGGGTGTTCTCCTGGACCCGCTGGAAGGTGGTCCACAGGCTGTGCCCCAGGTCTTCAGGCCGGCGCGCCTCGATCAGCTGCTCGGCCGTGATTGGCGGCGGGGGTTGGTCCTCGGTGCGTTCGCCGAAGCGCAGCGCCAGCGCGGCGGTCGCGAAAGCGTGTTCTTCTTCGGACTGCAGCGTCAGCGCCTTCATGCCTTCGGTCGAAGCGTCCACCGCCTCGAAGTCCTCGAGCACGCGGAACGCGCCTTCGATCACCTCGCCTTGAATGTTGCCCTTGTGCGGAATGCGGATGTCGTTGGACACGTTGCCGACGACGAGCCCGTTGCAGCAGACGAAGCGGAACACGCCCGCCAGCATCTGGTACGAACTGGCGCCGTCGTGGCTGTTGATCAGAATGATTTCGTTTGCTTCGGGCTTGGTGCTGACGTGGCCCGAATCATCACGAACATGGCGCATGCGGATCATGTGCTTCGTGAACTCGGCCTTGCCTTCGACGCGGCTCTGTCCCTGCGCGACCATGAAGGGCTCGAAACCCTCCTTGCGCAGCCCGCGCAGCACGTCGATGGTCGGGATGTAGGTGTAGCGCTCGGAACGGCTGGCGTGTTTGCCTTCGGCGAACACGGACGGTGCCGCACCGCGCATCTGGTCTTCGGACAGCGGCGCGTCCCCGCGCAGCACGCGGGTGTTGCGGGCAAAGCGCGTGGCGAGTGTGGGAGTTGAGTACATGTCGGTTCCTTCAATCAATGGGGTGTGAAGGGGCGGAACGCGGGGCGTCCCGCCCGCTTTGCTCAGAACGGGATTTCGCCGGCCTCCACGGCGGCGTGCGTTTCCTCGGCGGTCTTGCGACTGCGGACCGGCTTCGCGGCACGGGTACGCGCGGAAGGCTTGGCACTCGGCACGGGCGCACTGTCATCCGGTGCCGAACCCTGCTTCGCACGGATCGCCTCGCCTTCGGCCTTGGTGTCGAGGTAGTCGATTTCCTCGGCGATGAAGGCCATCGTGTAGACCGTCTCCCCGTCCTTGTCGTAGTTGTTGTTCTGCAC
>JARXKP010000322.1 GCA_030271615.1 Pseudomonadota bacterium | reverse complement strand
TACCCTCGTTGTCCAGGCCAGCGGTCAGTTTGGCGATCAGTTCCTCGCCCGATTTGCGCACGGTTTCGGCGGCGAACTGGGCGTCGGTCTTCTTGCCGTCGGCGCCGCTCGGCGCGGCATCGGGGATGGGTGAGATCAGCGACTTGCCCAGGGTCTCGGCGAGGAAGTCCTCGCCGATGCGCGAGCTGTCGGCGAGGACTACCTCGGCCGCTACCAGGTCTGGGAGAGTTCGGGCAGTTCGGGAGAGCCCGGCCTGTTCGTGCAGGACGCGCAGGCGCTGGCCATCTACGACGCGCTGGAGGGGCTGCGCCGGCCGGTGCTGCAACCGCTGCGCCGCTTCATCGACCCCTGGGTGGCGAGCGAGCGTCTGGCGTTCGTCGGCGCGACCACCGGCCATTTCGCGAGCACCGCGTCGATACGGCGCCTGTGCCGGATCAGCCCGTGGATGTCGAGTTCGGTGTGCAGCCTGTCGTTTCTGCTGCCGATGCACGAGCTGGTGGCGGCGCTGAACCGCCACGCGCCGACGCTGCTCGCCACCTATCCGAGCGCCGCCCTGTTGCTGGCCGAAGAAGCAATGGCGGGACGCCTGCGCATTCCGGTTCGCGAGATCTGGACCGGTGGCGAGTCGCTGACCCCGGCGGCGCGCGCTGTCATCGCCAGCGCGTTCGGTTGTTCGGTCAGCCTGAGCTACGGCGCGTCCGAGTTCCTGGCACTGGCGTCCGAATGCGAGCTGGGCCGGATGCACCTGAACAGCGACTGGGCCCTCCTCGAGCCGGTCGACGAACGACACCGACCGGTCCCGGCCGGCGAGGTCGGCTACACGACGCTGCTGACGAATCTGGCCAATCGAGTGCAGCCGCTCATCCGCTACGACATCGGCGACCGCGTCAGCGTGTCGGACGAGCCATGTGCCTGCGGCTCCGGATTGCCGGTGATCGAGGTCGAGGGCCGGGTCGATGATCTGCTGATGCTCGACGACGCGAACGGACATTCGGTGAGCCTCTTGCCGCTGGCGCTGACCACGGTGCTCGAGGACGATGCCGGCGTGTTCGATTTCCAGTTGCAGCAGCGCGGTCAGCGCGCGCTGTGGCTTTGCGTCGCGGCCGAGGGGTCGACCGGCGAGGATGCGCTGCATCGTGCCCAGACGGCGCTGCGGCGATTCCTGCGTGCGCAGGGACTGCCGGGCGTGACGGTCGGCGGGCGCTGCGGCGATCGGGGCTTGACGGCGCGCAGCGGCAAGCGCCAGCGCGTGCTGGCCGATCCGCACCGAAGGCGCCGGAACGTCGCCGTGACGGCCTGATTGATATGGGCTGACAGAAGGTCAGTCGCCTTTTGACCACCGTCAACACCCCCATCCGATGCTTGCCTGAAGATGCAGGCATTCAATTCACTGGCAGGAGCCCTTGATGGCCATCCAGGCGATGTCCACAACACGCCCTTCGGCGCGAGCCGCTGGCGGCGAGCCCTTGAGAAACGGTCTGGGCATCCGTCGTTGGATCGGCGTCTTCGGTGTGGTCGCGCTGGGCGGCTGCACTTCATTGCTGCCCAAAGGCCAGACCGAAGTACTGTCGCCGTTTTCGAAGTACCAGGACGTACGCGCCGCTTTCGAGAAGGTGGTGCCGTACAGCACCACGCTGGCGGGTTTGAAGACGCTCGGGTTCGACACGCAGTCGAGCACGAACGTGCGCGAAATCGCGTACCCGCAGTTCATGTCCCTGGTCGCCGACAGCCCGTACGTGCCGACGGCCCAGCTGGATGCCGGCATCCGCGACTGCATCTCCGCGAGTGCGCGCTGCCGGGCCTATGTGTTCCAGTTCGGCCACCAGTCGCGCAATCGGACCGGCGGGTTCTGGCTCGACTTCTTCAACTTCTATCGCGTCACCCAGACGTCGGGCTGGAGCTTCCAGGGCGTGGTTCTGGTTCGCGACGACCAGCTGGTGTTGTTCCGCAACCATTCGGGCGAGCCGAACATCGAGAAGACCGACGTGCGGCGCAATCCGCTCGGTCCGCTGCAATCGTTCGGAGAGACGGTGCCGTGAGGCGTGCTCGATGGAGGACGCCGCAGCGGTGTCGACCGGGGCCCGGGCGGACCTTCAGGCCGGCAGCGTGAGGACCACGCCCAGCGCGTCCGCGTCCGTGGTGGCGGGGTCGGACACGAAGCCGTTGCTGCGCGTCAGTTCGAGCATGGGCCGGTTCTCCTTCATGACCAGACCGACCATGCGGCGCGTCCCGCGCATCGACAGGTAGCCGATCATCTTGCGCATCAGCAGCTGGCCGAGCCCGTGCGCCTTCAGGTCGGAGCGCACGATGATCGCGAACTCGGCATCGATGTTGTCGGGGTCGGCGACCGCCCGGACCACGCCGAGCGTCTGCTGCGTGCCGTCGGCTTCGGTGCGCACCGCGATGAAGGCCATTTCGCGGGCGTAGTCGATCTGCGTCAGGCGGGCCAGCTCGCTGCGCGGCAGTTCGCGGCGGGCGCTGAAGAAGCGCAGCCGCAGATCCTGCGGTTCGAGGCGTTCCAGGAAGGCGCGGTGCTGCGGTTCGTCCTCGGGCCGGATCGGCCGCAGCACGATGGACTCACCTTGCCAGATCACCGTTTCGACCAGCTCGGACGGGTAGGGCGTGATCGCGAAGTGCGCGGCCCCGGCCGGTTGTCCGCGGCTCAGGCGCACGCGCGCGTCGAGTGCGATCACGCCCTCGTGATCGGCCCACAGCGGGTTGATGTCGAGCTCGGCCAGCTCGGGCAGGTCGACCAGCATCTGCGACAGCGCGATCAGCACATCGCACACCGCGTCGAGCCGCGCAGGCGGATGGTCGCGGTAGCCGGCGAGCAGCTTCGCGACACGGGTGCGCGACACCAGCTCGCGTGCCAGCACCCGGTTCAGCGGCGGCAGCGCGATCGCGCGATCGGCGAGCACCTCGACCGCCGTTCCGCCCTGGCCGAACAGCAGTACCGGGCCGAACACCGGGTCGATGCTGGCACCGACGATCAGCTCCTGAGCCATCGGCCGCGCCGCCATCGGCTGCACCGTGAAGCCGGTCAATCGCGCCTGCGGCATCGCCGCGCGCACCCGCGCCAGCATGTCGTCGGCGGCCTTGCGCAGATCGGTCTCGTCGCGCAGGCTCAGCGCCACGCCGCCCACGTCGGACTTGTGGCTGATGTCGGGCGAGAGGATCTTCAGCACCACCGGGTAGCCGAGCGTGCGCGCGGCCTCGATCGCCGCTTCGGCGGACGGCCCGACCGACACGGTGGCCACGGTCGGGATCCCGTAGGCCTTCAGCACCGCCTTGGCTTCGAGTTCGTCCAGCATGTCGCCGCCGGCGGCCAGCGCCGCCTCGATCGGCACGCGCGCGGCGGCGATGTCGGGCGGGCCGCTTTCGCTAGCGGTCGGCGCTTCGAGCAGCAGCGCCTGGTTGCGACGGTAGGTCGCGAGCATCGCGAAGGCGCCCACCGCCTCCTCGGGTGTCGCGTAGTCGGGCACCCCGGCCTCGACGAAGATGCGCCGCGCCTCGGCCACCGCCCAGTCGCCCAGCCAGCACGCCATCACGCGCCCTGCCGCCTGACGTGCGATCGGGGCGCAGGCGCGGGCGATGTCGTCGCTGCGCACGATGGCGGTGGGCGCATGCATGAACAGCACCGCGCCCCCACCGCGGTCATCGAGCAGCGCCTGCAGCGTCTGCGTGTAGCGCTGCACCGGAGCGTCGCCGATGATGTCGACCGGGTTGCCGTGC
>JARXKP010000026.1:4985-20068 GCA_030271615.1 Pseudomonadota bacterium | reverse complement strand
GGTTGCGTGCACAGCAACGCGGTGAGCTTCTGCGAGCGGTGGCTCTCGGGGCCGGCCGATGACCCCGCCGCGGCGGCAGGCACATCGGGCAGACGCTGGCGATGCAAGCCGGTATGCACCGTGGCGCGGTCGGCACGGTTCGCGCCCATCATCCATTCGGCGATGCCGATCACGCGCAGCTGCAGGGTCCTGTGGCTGCGGTTGAGCAGGTGCAACCGCACCTGCTTGACCGAGGTGACGGCGTCCACGCACCACGACGCCGTCACCTCGACATCGCCACGGCGGTGGCCGATCACGCTGTAGCCCTGACCGTGCGCCACGCGGTAGGTGATGCTGTCGTCTCCCCACGCCGACGGCGCCACGCTCCACACGTCCAGCGTCTTGAGGTCCTGCAGCAGGAACCACTCGGACGGCGGGTCGCTCACCGGGTCGTTCGACCACGCGGTGAGCTGGTTCATGCGGCTGTTGACCGCCCAGGTGTAGCCGCCACCGGTCTCCGACAACTGCGTGCCGAAGGAGCGGTTGGCCAGCACATTGACCCAGGGCCGGATCGGACGCACCCGGGCGCTCACAGGAAACCGGAACTCGCACGCCGCTGCCGCGAATTCACCGGTCGACGCCGGCACGATCGCGGCGGCGCCCGAGCCGACCGGTACCGCCGTGGTCGAGGTGTCGTGCCGCTGCTCGAAGGCCTGTTCGTGCTGTTCGCTCCACTCCTGCACGTGGTGGGCGAGCGGGCGCCCGTCGGCCTGCAGCCGGATACGCGCCAGACTGTGCAGCGTGCTGGTCTCGTCGGCCGACAGATCTTCGGCACGCAGCACATGAAAGCCGGTGCTGGACGCAGGGGTGGGGCCGCCCGGGTTGAATTCGGCGCCGCTGTCGGCGCCGTGGCGATCGCGCATCGCGCCGAGCTCGCGCTGCACCTCCATCAGGTACGACGACGGCTCGGCATTGATCACCACCAGGTCACAGGCGATACCGCCCCACGACCACAGATGCAGCGCCTGGGCCAGCGAGCGGATCAGGCCGAGCCCTTGCGGTGCGCTGACCGACACCAGCACGATCGCTCGGTCGCCCGAGATGCCGAAGCGCCACGGCAGTCGACGGTCGCAGACGGTCGCCACGGCATCGTCGTCGCGCGCAGCGCGCGGCTGAAACCGCGTCAGCGTGAGCACCAGTGCGGTGGTCAGCGTCTGGATGCAGGCGAAGTTCTCGGCGCTGATGCGCAGGGTGCGAAAGCGGATGCCAGTGAGCGTGGCCGACATCAACGAGGCTCGCTTCACGTGGCTGGCCTGCCGGTACTTGTCGATCACCGCGCGCAGGGTGCCGGCGTTGGCGGACGCGGCGGTGGCGAAGGTCAGCTGCGCCTTGCCCTGAGGCTCGATGCGCAAGTGCACCGCCATCGCACACACCGGGTCGAGGCCGGTGTCCAGTGTCACCGGTGCGCCCGATGCGCTCGACGGCAGGGTGTCCATGGAGGCGAGCGGCTGGCAGGCGCTGCGGTTGCGTCCCAGCCAGCGCTGGCGGTCGGTCTGCACGCGAACCGCGACCACCTGCGGGTCGGTGTCGGCCAGGAAGTGCACCGCCTGCAGGCCCTGTTCGGTGGCCAGCCGCGGTGTGCGCTCGAACAGCAGGGCGCTGGCTTCGGCGTCCCATTGGGCGCGCACGAAGAGGTTGCTGAACGCCGGATGCGCCTCGTCGGCGCGCGGATCGGCCAGGGTCACGTCGAAGGCCGAAATCAGTTCGATGTCGAGCGTTCGGTCGCTGAGGTTGATCAACTCGATCTGGCGGAACTCGATGTCGTCTTCCGGGCTCACCCACACCGTCGTGTGGGCCTGCACCTGCGGCCAGGCCGCATCGAAGCACACCCGGTCGGCATGGAAGACGCTGCGGTAGTTCGCCGCCGGGTCGGGCGCCGGGTGCTGCGTGATGGACACCGGCTCGGGTTGCCGGTCCCATCTCAGGTAGAAAAAGCTGCCGTTCGCATCGCGCAAGGCATCGTCGCGCCAGCGCGTGATGCCGGTGCTGCCCCAGCGACTCCAGCCGGCACCATTGGCGCGCAGGCTCACGCTGTATCGCCCGTTCGACAGCACATGCGTCGGCTCCAGCGCGGTCGAGCCGGGGAACACCTCGCGCAGCAGTCCGGGCGCGCGCCGTTGCCCGGCGAGCGATGGCGGCCCCGCCGTCGGCGCATACAGCAGCGACACCTCGCGCGGGGCCCGCTCGTGCAGCAGCGAGGCCACTGCCTCGATGTGCGGATTGGCCATGCCCCAGCGCTGCGCCACGCCGTCCAGCAGCACGTTGGCCAGCGCCACCAGGGTCATACCCTGGTGGTGGGCCATGAAGGTGCTGACCGGCGTGTACGCCTCGTCGCCGTTCTGGCGTGCAGCGGTGTAGTCGAGCGCCTCGATGAATCCGTAACCCTCGCGCGCAGCCAGCCCTTCGAGGGTGGCGAAATTGAGCCGCGCGAGGTGCGGGGCGATTTGTGCCGCCAGTGCGGTCGCGTACGGCGCGATCACCAGTTCGTCGGGCGGTGTGCGGCGCAGCGCGAGCCGCGGCACGCCCTGCGGTGCGTACTGGTAGGCGAGGGTGTGATCGCGGCCGGCATAGGCCGACTCCGAGATGCCCCAGGGCACGCTGTGCCCCTGGACGACCTGAGCGTGCGCGAAAGCGATCTGCTCGCGCAGCGCCGCATGGCAGGCCTCGTGCAGCACGCTGCCGTAGGGCTCGTCGAGCACCAGGGTCGGCATCAGGTACTCGAACATCGACCCCGACCACGAGCGCAGCCCGGCGTCGCTGCCGACCGCATAGAACATGCGGCCCAGCGAGGCCCAGTGGCGCACCGGCACATCGCCCTTGGCGATCGCCAGCAGGCTGGTCAGTCGCGACTCGGAGGCCAGCAGGTCGTAGAAGCCGGCGTCGAGCTGCTGCTCGGCGACCCGGTAGCCGATGTGGAACAGGTGGCGCTTGCGGTGGTACAGGAAGCTGAAATCGGCCTGCCACGCCAGCTGCTCGCAGCGGCTCGCCAAGGCTTCCAGACGGCTCGGCGTGTCGTGCACCTCCGTCGGATTGGCGGTGTCCTGCGCGGGCCGCTCGGGCATCCGACCCTCGGGACCGGGTTCGATCAGGCGTTCGGCCGCCGCCAGTTCGAGGCAGGCCTGCGCCGCCGCGAGCAGGTGGCCGCTCAGGTTGCCGCTGTCCACCGTCGACACGTACATCGGCAGCAGCGGCGCCAGGGTCTGCGTGTCGTACCAGTTCAGGAAATGCCCGCGGTGGCGCTGCAGTTGGGCCAGCGTGGCGAGCGTCGCCTCCATGCGTGTCATCAGCTCGGGCGTGCCGATCCAGCCGAACTGGCGCGCGCAGGCCACGCTCAGCAGGTACAGCCCGATGTTGGTCGGCGACGTGCGGTGCGCCACCATGTCGTACGGCACCGTCTGCAGGTTGTCGGGGGGCAGGTGGTGGTCTTCGGCGACGACACAGCGCTCGAAGAACCGCCAGGTGTCGCGTGCCACACCGGCCAGATACGCTTGGTCGGCCGCCGGCAGCACCGCCTCGGAGCTGGCCGGGCGCGGCCGACTGACCCACCAGGTCCACACCGGTGAGGCGGCCCACAGCAGGCACAGGCCGACGGTCAGCAGCGGATGCGGCGTACCGAGGGCGAGCAGCCCCGCCCCCAGCAGCGCCGCCGCCGCCGGCTCACGCCAGTGCTGGTGAACCAGCGCCGCGAGGCCGCTTTGTGCGCGGGCCTGCGCCGCCGCGGCGGTGGTCCATTGCAGCAGGTGGCGGTGGCTGATCGTCATGCGATAGAGCGCGCGCACGATTGCATCGGCTGCCGCCATCGACTGCTGCAGCAGTTGCGCGAACAGCCACAGACCGCCGCACAGCGCGCGCGCCAGATCGGTCGCCGCCTGGCGATAGAAATGTTGTTGGGCCACGTCGTCGCGGCTCGGCGAGAAGCCGGCCACCGCACCCATCAGCGGACCCACCGAGAACGCGCCCAGCAGCAGCAGCAGCGCCGCGCCCGGCGACACCACCGAGCCGGTCAGCGCCAGCAGCAGCAGGGCCAGTGACATCGGCGCCACCAGCGAGCGGCGCAGGTTGTCGAACATCTTCCAGCGGTTGATGGCGCGCAGCGGATGGCGTCCTGGTTCGAACACCGAGCCGGCGAGAAACGGCAGCAACTGCCAGTCGCCGCGGGTCCAGCGGTGCACCCGCGAGGCGGCGACGTCGGCGTGGAACGGCGCGTCCTCGACCAGCGTGATGTCGGTCACGGCGGCACAGCGCCCGAAAGAGCCCTCCAGCAGATCGTGGCTCAGCACCTGACCTTCGGGCAGGCGTCCGGACAGCACCGCATGCATTGCCTGCACGTGCATCAGGCCCTTGCCGGTGAATGTGCCTTCACCGAACACGTCCTGGTAGACCTCGGACGTCGCGGCGCTGTACGGGTCGATGCCGCACTGCCCGGCGAACAGCCAGTGGTAGCGGGTGAAGTCCTTCGGCGACGGCAACGGCGTGAGCACTCGTGGCTGCAGGATGCCGTAGCCGCTGACCACGGTGCGCCCGCCCGCGTCGAGGCGTGGCTGGTTGTGCGGGTGCGCGGCGACGCCGACCAGCTCGTGCAGACGGCCGGGCGGCAGCTGGGTGTCGCTGTCGAGCGTGAGCACATATTTCGTTCCGGCGGCCACGCGCGAAGCGCAACCGAGGTCGAGGAACGCGGACGGCGTCACGGCCGCGCCGGCAGGCTCCTCGGCGGTTGCACCCGTTGGCGCGTCCGTCGTCGATCCGGTGAGCCGACCCTCGGCCAGCGCAGCGATCAACTGTTCGAGCTTGCCGCGCTTGCGTTCCCAGCCGATCCAGCGCTGCTCGGTCTCGCTGAAGCGGCGCTCTCGGTGCAGCACGATGAAGCGCGGTGCGGACAACGCCGGGTCCTCGGTCGCCGCCGCGTCGGTCGCCGCGACTTCCGGGCAGCGGTGGGCGGCCCGCAGCGGATGCTGCGCATTGAGCGCCTCGATCTGCTGCACCACCTCGGCGAGCTGGGCCGCGTCGCCGGGCAACCGGGCGCTGTCGGCATCGGCATGGTCGGTCAGCAGGGCGAACTGCGCGTTCGGTTCCGGGTTGGCCAGGTGGTGCAGCAGCAGCCGGTGCACCAGCTCGCGCGTCGACCCGCTGTCGCCGAGCAGCGCCGGGATCACCACCATCACCCGGTGCTCGGCCGGGATGCCCGCCGCCAGCGCGAGTCGCGGCAGGACCGCGGGCCGGGCCGACTCGCTGATCAGTCGGTTGACCACCGCGACCACCGCCTCGGAGGCCGGAAACAGCATCAGCAGCACGGCGAGCAGCGTCGGCGCCCACGGCAGGTCGGCGGCGAGCCACCCGACGTGCGGGTGCAGCAGCATCCACGCGACCAGACCGGTGGTGCCGGCCAGCAGCGTCGACAGATACACCGGCAGCGCCGTGCGACGCGCCACGGCACGCCAGACGTCGGCCAGCCGTTCGTGCAGACTGAGCGCGCGCAGCAGTGCCGGTCGGCCCGCGCCGCAGAGCCAGTGGCGGGCCACCGCGGCTCCGGGGTCGGCACCCGCCTCGCCGGCGGCCAGCGGTTCCGAGCCGCCTGCCGCGGCTTGCATCAGTCCGAGCAGCGTGCGTGCCACCTCCACCTCGCTGCGCCGGCCCTGGCGGGCCAGCCGCTCGATGCCGTGCAAGGTCTGGTCACGGGTGGTCGCGTGCTCGGCCTCGAACACCGGCGAGGTCAGCATCAATCGCATCAGCGTGCTGGTGCGGGCCACGATGTCGGGCCAGTCGGCGTCGCCGATCACGCGCAGCGACGAGACCGCGTTGCTGACGCTGAGGTTGTCGGCGGTCTGGTCGGCGATCTGGCCGGCGCGCTGCTGTGCCTGCACCGCGGCCGGGTCGGGCAGCGCAGCCCTGAGCCAGGCGTGCTGGTCGGCCCGATCATCGGAGCGGTCGCTGGCGCGGTTTCCGGCGCCGGTGCTGGTGCGGCCGCCCTGCATGCGCTGCGCCATCTGCGCGAGGAAGACCCGGCCGACGCCGCGCCGGTTCAGCAGCGCGAGCAGGTCGTCGAGCGCACGCAGCGACAGGCCGTCGATGCGGTCGCAACACAGGTTGGCGACCTCGCGCGCAGCCTTGTTGGTGGCCACCCGTTCGGCCAGGCGGCGCAGGTTTTCCACCAGCACCACGCGCAAGGTGGTGGGCAGCGCCCACATCTCGCCCAGGCTCAGTTCTCGCGTCTCCTGGTAGGCGCTCAGGAACTGGATCAGCAGGTCTTCGTCGAAGGCGCCGTCGGTGTGCGCGACGAAGGCCCAGGCCACGCTGTAGATGCGCGGCAGGCCTGCCAGCGGTTCATCGAGCAGCACCGGCAGCGCGCGGAAATAACTGCGCGGCAGGCCCTCGTGGATCTCCTCGAGCTGCGCTTCGATCAGGTGGAAGTTGTCGAGCAGCCATTCGGCCGCCGGGCTGATGTCGTAGCCGGTGCTCGCCTGCACGCCGATGTAGCGATGCGCCTCGCGCAGCGCGCGGATGTTGCTGCGCAACCGCGGAAAGAACGTGGCGGCACGACGGCTCGCGGGCTCCGCGCGGTGCGTGGCCCCGAGGCTGCGCCCATGCTGGGCAAAGCGCTGCAGCCCGAAGATTTCCGAGCGGATCGGCGGCTCGAGCGGACCGAGTCGTCCGTCGAGGATGTCGCAGAGGGCCTGTGGTGCGTCCGGGATCAGTCGCAGCAATTCCGGAAGCGCCATGCGTCGGGCCTCAGAGCATCAGCGAACTGATGCCGATCAGCAGCGTAGCCACCACCAGGGTGGTCACGAAGCGCGATGCGACGAACCCGTGCATCGAATCGGCCATGCAGCGCGCATGGAACAACCGACCCTTCAATGCCTTGCACAAGTCCAGGTGCTCACCCAGCGCCGACAGTTCCATCGGCGAGGTGTCGGCGGTGTCGCCGAAGGAAGAGGTGCTCCAGTGCGGCGCGGCAAACGATCGGTTCTGCATGGGAAAGCTCCGCCTGCGCAGCCGGGAGACCGCACAGAAAAAAGTGAAGAAATGCGGGGTCCAGGGGGAGCCTGCAACGATCGCGGAGTCCGGAACGCCGCGTTGGATCGATCGTAGAAAAAGCCGCTGCGACTGTCTGTCGGACGGTGCGCCTTGACCCGTAGGACGAGTCCTAGGCGCTCGACAGGATCCGGCGGCTTCGGGTCGACGGTCTCATGCGCCGTTCCAGGCCTTATCGCTGCGGCGCGGCTGGCCGGTGCTGCCGAACACGTGGTCCCAGAACGCGGTGGTCACGCCATAGCACGACGGCTGTTCGGCGTGGTGGTGATGCAGTGCGTGCCAACGCTTGCGTCGTTTCAGCCAGGCATGGTCGGCCCGCCAGTGATGGGTGGCGTGGTGGGTGACCGCGTAGGCCAGGTAGCCCGTCAGCAGGCCGCCGGTCAGCGCGCAGGCGATCGACGAATCGAACAGGAGCAGCGTTGGCAGGAAGACGCCGATGGCGAACACCAGCGCGGTCAGGACCGTCGGGGTGTAGATCAGGGCGCCGGGCCGTTGGTGATGCCGCCCATGCCAGTCGCTGAACGGCCGCAGGCCATGCAGCAGATAGCTGTGCAGCCCGTACTCGAGCGCCGTCCAGCCGACGAGGCCGGCGAGGGCCGCGGCCGCGATCTCCAGCCATTCACCTCGCGGTGCGGTCACCAGCAGATAGCCGGCCAGCGCAGCGACGGCGGTGCCGTGCAGCGCGAAGTCCGCGCGGTAGGCGGCCTTGCTGTGTTCCAGCGCGAAAAGAGCCATCGGCGAGAGGCGTCGGGTCAGGACGCCAGTGGCTGCTCGGCGCCGCTGTGCGTCGACAGGGCATCACGGCAATGAAACGGCATCACCATGCCGCGTGAAGCGTCTTCGACCGCCCACGCGTGGATCACCGGCGCATGCGTCACGACGCTGCCGAAGATGGTGGCGAATGCCACGTCGGCCGCATCGCGTCCGGTGCCGAAGCGCACCAGGCCCATCGGGATGGTGGTGCCGGAGGGGTCGAAGAGGTACCAGCGATCGCCGAGGAAGACTTCGACGTAGGCGTGGAAGTCTGGTGGCCCGAGCACCGGGTCGGCGCCGTAGTCGGTGCCGGTCACGAAGCGCGCCGGAATGCTGAGCGCACGGCACAGCGCGATCATCACGTGCGCGAAATCGCGGCAGATGCCGACCTGTTCGATCATCGTGTCGACGGCCGAGGTGTTGGAGTTGGACGTGTTCGACGTGAACGTCACGTGCTTGCGCACCCAGTCCTGGATCGCCTGCACGCGGCCGTGGCCCTGCCACAGCGTGCCGAATTCGTTGATCGCCATCTTCACCAGCCGGTCCGACTGGCAGTAGCGGCTGGGGTACAGATAGCCCATCACCTCGGGCGGCAGCCGGTGCACCGGCACTTCGGGAAGTTGTGCTGGATCGGCGCAGTGGTGTGCAATGTCCACCGTGGCCATGTACGACAGCTTCAACTCGCCGGGCAGCGCCCGCAGGCGCAGGTAGCGGCTGCCGGTCACCGGGTCGGTGTGGATCTGCGACGGGACGAGCTGGCTGACCACCAGGCTTTCAGACGCGATGGTTTGGCTGCTCGTGTGTGCCGCGTGAATGTTGAACACGAAGTCGGCCCCCTGGGCATCGACCTCGTAGCTCAGTTCGACATGCAATTCGATGCGGATCATGGGCGGGTGTTCATCGGGCTCGTTGTCTGGCATCGATCGGGTCGGCGGGCGTTGATCTGCGCCACTCACCTGGGCAAACCGCAGGCTAAAAGCATCGGGCCCGAACGTCTGTGCGGCAGCGCACGCTGTTGGGTTCGGGGGTCTTACCGCGCCGTGAATTCGCTGCGCGGCCGATTGCATCGTTCGTATGTTCGCTATCGAACATACAGCGGAGGTCAATTTGATTAGAGTGGATTCGCGCGGTGTGCGAGGCCTCTGTTCCGGTCGTCTTTGAACCCAATCCGCGTTGGAGTTCCTGATGCCCGTCGTCCCCGATCCCCGACGAAACCACCTGCTCGCCGCACTTCCGGAGGCCGAGTGGAACCGCTGGCGGCCGCAGCTCGAATCGGTCGCGATGCCGTTGGGTCAGGTGCTGTACGAGTCGGGTGTTACATTGACCCACGTGTACTTTCCGACCACGGCCATCGTGTCGCTGCTGTACGTGATGGAAAACGGCGCGTCGGCCGAGATCGCCGTGGTTGGCAACGAAGGCATCGTCGGTGTCTCGTTGTTCATGGGCGGAGGGTCCACGCCCAGCCGTGCGGTGGTGCAGAGCGCCGGTCAGGGCTTCCGGATGCCGGCTCAGGCGATGAAGGACGAGTTCAATCGTGCCGGCCCGGTGCTGCATCTGCTGCTGCGCTACACGCAGGCGCTGATCACACAGATGGCGCAGACGGCCGTGTGCAACCGGCACCACTCGCTCGATCAGCAACTGTGCCGCTGGCTGCTGCTGAGCCTGGACCGACTGGAGGGGCACGAACTCGTGATGACCCAGGAGCTGATCGCCAACATGCTGGGCGTGCGTCGCGAAGGCGTGACCGAGGGCGCACTGAAACTGCAGGGCGCCCACTTGATCCGCTACTCGCGGGGCCGCATCACCGTGCTCGACCGCCCCGGGCTCGAGCAGCGCACCTGCGAGTGCTATGCCGTCGTCAAGAAAGAGTACGACCGGCTGCTCCCCGCGAGACCCGCCACGTAAGCCCCCTCGCGCGGCGGGCCGCGCAGGCGCCGATTCGTCGATGCTGTGTGTGCTGGCAGACAGTCGTGCCGCAGCGAAGCGTGCATCCTGATCTCGTCGGCGATGGCAAGCGGGCCTGTCGCCGTGCCGGTCGATCGTGCGGGGTGTCAGGGTGACCTTCGCTCCGCGAAGATGACCGGGCCCCAGACTCCGACCCCCGCGACTCGTGATCGCACCTCCGATACGAACCCGTTGATCAACTGAAAGCCGACGTGGCCACTGCCGAGAACCACCTGATCGAGCTGCTGCCTCGCAAGGATCGGCTGCGCTTGCTGGCCCTCTGCGAACCGGTCCAGCTGGTGCTGGCAGAGGTGCTGTGCGAGCACGGTCAATCGACCTCGTACCTCTACTTTCCGGTCGACGGCGTCATTTCACTGGTGGCGCAGATTGACGGCCATCCGGCGCTCGAAGTCGGCATGGTGGGGCGCGAGGGCATGCTGGGTGCGCAGCTGGTTCTGGGGGTCGACACCGCGCCCCTTGACGCGCTGGTGCAAGGGCCGGGTTTGGCCTGGCGCATCGGTACCGCCGACTTCAGCAGCGAACTGGCCCGCAGCCCCGAACTGCAGAAGAGCCTGAACCGCTACCTCTCCGTGCTGATGGAGCAGTTCGCGGTGGCGTCCGCCTGCCTGCGCTTTCACATGATCGTGCCGCGCCTCGCGCGCTGGCTGCTGATGAGTCAGGACCGCGCGCACTCGGACACTTTCCATGTCACACATGCGTTCCTGGCCGGCATGCTCGGCGTGCGCCGCGTCGGCATTACCTCGGCCGCCGGCTCGCTGCAACGCCGCGGGCTGATCGAATACCACCGTGGCGAGCTCACCGTGCTCGACCGGCCGGGACTCGAAGCGGCCGCGTGCAACTGCTACGCCGCAGACCGCAAGGCATACGCCGATCTGCTGAACTGACATCGCGCGCCCGGGCCGCGGGGTCAACTCCAGGGCGATTACGCTAGGCGACACGTTACCGCGCAACACCTCACGCACCAGGACACCGACATGCCTCAAACCCCGACCGTCAATCGCCGTATCGTTCTCGCATCGCGCCCCGCCGCTGCGGTGGGCGCCGAGCACTTCCGCCTCGAAGAGCATCCCGTTCCGGTGCCTGCCGCCGGCCAGCTGCTGCTGCGCACGGTGTACCTGTCGCTCGATCCGTACATGCGCGGTCGCATGAGCGCCGCACCGTCCTATGCGCCGTCGGTGCAGATCGGCGAGGTGATGACCGGCGGCGCGGTCTCGCGCGTCGAGGCGTCGCAGCATCCGGACTTCCGGCCTGGTGACCTGGTGATGGGCTACACCGGCTGGCAGGACTACGCGTTGTCCGATGGCCGCGGCCTCGAGAAGCTCGATGCGCAGATGTCGCACCCGTCGCTGGCGCTGGGCGTCCTCGGCATGCCCGGCTTCACCGCCTACATGGGTCTGATGGACATCGGCCAGCCGAAGGCGGGCGAAACCGTCGTCGTCGCCGCGGCCAGCGGTGCGGTCGGTGCGGTGGTCGGCCAGATCGCCAAGATTCAGGGCTGTCGTGTGGTCGGCATCGCCGGTGGGGCCGACAAGTGCCGCTTCGTCGTCGACGAACTGGGCTTCGATGCCTGCCTCGACCGGCGCAGTGCCGACCTGCCGGCCCAGCTGGCAGCGGCGTGCCCGAAAGGCATCGACGTCTACTTCGAGAACGTCGGCGGTGCGGTCTTCGATGCCGTGCTGCCGCTGCTCAACACGCATGCGCGCGTGCCGGTGTGCGGGCTGATCTCGCTGTACAGCGGTGCCCCGTCACAAGCCGTTGCGGACCGCCTGCCTGCGCTGACCCGCACGCTGCTGGTCAAGCGAATCCGCATGCAGGGTTTCATCATCTTCGACTACGAGGGGCGCCAGGCCGAGTTCCTCGGCCCGATGCGGGCGTGGCTGGCCGATGGCCGGGTCAAGTTCCGCGAGGACATCGTCGACGGCCTCGAGAACGCTCCGCAGGCGTTCATGGGCCTGCTCCAGGGCCGGAACTTCGGCAAGCTGGTGGTCCGGGTCGCCGAGGCCTGAGTCGCCGCTCGACGCACCTTGCCGAGCGATCAGGAACCACCCGGAGAGCCGCCGCGCATGTCCTACCTCGATGATCCCCGTGTGCTGTTCGCCGCCGAGCGGACGCTGCTGGCGTGGCAACGCACCAGCATCGCCCTGATGGGATTCGGGTTCGTGGTCGAGCGCTTCGGGCTCTTCCTGCGGATGGTGGGCAACCTGCCCCAATCGGCTTCGCAGCGCGGCTTCTCGCTGTGGCTGGGCGTCGGTTTGCTGGTGCTCGGCGCCGGCGTCGCGGTGATCTCGGCGGTGCAGTTTCGACGGGTCGTTCGTGGCCTGGGCGAGAAGGAAATCCCGCGCGGCTACTGGACCGGCCTGGGCGTCTGGCTCAACTTCATGCTGGCCGGTGTTGCGCTGGTGCTGGCCGTGCACTTCGTGGCCAGCGCCTGAGCGCGTCACACCGAGCCGTTTTCGACCGGCAGTGATTCGGCGCGCCAGCGCAGCATGCCGCCGGCGAGGTTGGCCACCTGGTCGAACCCCGCCTTTTGCAGCAGCACCGTGGCCTGGGCGGATCGCGCGCCGGATCGACACACGGCGACGACCGGGTGGCCGCTGTCGATTTCCGAGGTGCGTCCGGCCAGTTGCGACAAGGGCACGAGGCGCGCGCCCCGGATGTGGCCGAGCACGTCGGTGAATTCGGATGGCTCGCGCACATCGATCACCTGGATGTCGCTCGGCGATCCGCTGGCGATGCGCTCTTCGAGCGCGCCGGGCTGGATCTCCCAGAGGCCGCCGAAGGTGCGGGTCAGTGGCGCCCAGTCCGGATCGTCAGGCGGTGCACTCCCGCTGTCGGGTTGGCCGCAGCGCAGGTTGGCCGGCACCGCGATGTCCATCAGCTTCGGGTGCGGCAGCCCCAGGTTGTTCATGTAGCCCGCGAAATCCGCTGCGTCGATCGTGCCGCCGAGTCGCGGGTTGAAGCTCTTTTCCTCGGCCACGCTGGTGACGGTGAGGCCTCGGTAGTCGTGGCCGGGATACAGCAGGCAGGTCGCTGGCAGCGACAGGATCTGGTCGTGCACCGAGCGGTACAGCCGCGCCGGGCTGCCCTGCTGGAAGTCGGTGCGGCCACAGCCGCGAATCAACAGGCTGTCGCCGGTGAAGGCCATGCTCCTGTCGTCCAGCACGAAGGTCAGGCACCCGCTGGTGTGACCCGGCGTGGACCGCACCTCGAGGTGGCGACTGCCGAATGCGACGCGGTCGCCGTGCTTCAGCAGCCGGTCGGCGTTGGCCGCCCCCGAGGCCTCGGACAGCGCGATCGCGCTGCCGCAACGCTGCTTCAGCAACCAGGCCCCGGTGACGTGGTCGGCATGCACGTGGGTGTCGAGCGTGGCGACCAGGCGCAGGCCGAGTTCGCTCAGCAGGGCCGCATCGCGGCGCATATGTTCGAACACCGGATCGATGAGCACCGCCTCACCGGAGTCGGCATCGCCGAGCAGGTAGGTGTAGGTCGAGGACGTCGGGTCGAAGAGTTGGCGGAAGACCAGCATGGCGAGTGTCTTTCAGTGAAGGACGGGCGCGTCAGCGCCGTGCGAGAAAGCGGTCGTGCAGCGTCATGCCGACGAGCATCGCGACGACGAAGATCGCGGCGCTGCCCAGGCCGCTGCTCATCGCCACCAGCGCCGGGCCGGGGCAGAAACCGCCGATGCCCCAGCCGGTGCCGAACAGCACGCCGCCTGCGATCAGGCGAAGGTCGATGACGGTGCTCGACGGGATCTCGATGCGGTCACCACTCCACGCCGTGGTGCGCCGTCGGGCCGCCGCGAAGGCGAACACGCCCACCGCGATGGCGCCGCCCATCACCAGCGCGAGGCTCGGGTCCCACCGGCCGGCCACGTCGAGGAATCCCTTGACCTTGCCCGGGTCGGTCATGCCACCCAGGATCAATCCGAGGCCGAAGATCAGCCCGCTCGACAGTGCAATCAGTTCACGCATGGCGGCTCCTTCAGAGCAGGTGACGGAGGATGAACACCGTCACGACGCCGGCGCCCATGAAGGCCACCACGTTGACCAGTGATCGCAACGAGAAGCGGCTCAGTCCGCACACGCCGTGACCGCTGGTGCAGCCGTTGCCCATGCGAACCCCCACGCCGACCAGCAGACCCGCAACGACGAGCGCCCCCGGACCGACATCGACCGTGGCGGGCGGCAGCGGCGCGAACAGCCGCCATGCCCAGGGCGCCAGCAGCAGCCCGCCGATGAACATCAGCCGGACGCGTTCTGCCGCCAGGCTGCTGCCGGCGAGCACCGCGCGCAGCGGCGCCGAGACGATGCCGGCGATGCCGGCGATGCGGCCGTCGCCGAGCAGATACAGGGCGGTCGCCAGACCGACCAGCACACCGCCGGCGAGGGCGCTCCAGGGGGTGAAGTGGTTCCAGTCGAGATTCATGGGGATGGGCCTTTCAGGGTGATTTCCAGAGCATCGACGCGGCACCCCGGCGGGCTGCCCGCCTGTGGGTCGCGCAGGTGGCGAAAGGGTACGTGACCGGTGCCGCCCCGGGTGAGCGTCGTGCCGTTGCCTTGACCCATGACAAGGTCGGCGCGTCGATCGAGGCTCCCAATGGAATCGGTTTGATCACAAGGAGATTCCGATGCATGCGCTCAAAGACCTTTTCACTTCGGACGTCGGCCTGATGAGCATGGCGGTGATCGCCTTCATGCTGGGCATGGGCGTTTTCTTCATTCGCTACACGATGAAGCACGTGCGCGAAGACGAAGCGGCCAACCGCCTGAAGCGCTGAGCGCACGCGGGTTGCTAATTCAATACAGGCCCGGCACAAAGCGCCGGGTGCCCGCGCGGTAGGTGGCATAGGCGGGGTGCGCGGCCAGCATCCAGCGCTCCTCGAAGGCTGCCTTGACGGCGAGCACTGCCACCAGCGCTGCCTCGCACAGCCAGCCCCGGTTCGACGCATCGGCCCACGCACACGCCAGCCCGCATGCGATCACGGCGGTGTACATCGGGTGGCGGATCCATCGGTAAGGGCCTTGCTGCACCAGCCGCCCACCGACGCGCGGTGTCGGACGGATGTTGAAATTGCCCGGTCGGTTGCACCAGAGCGCCCACCCTCCGAGCAGGAGGCCGGCCAGCGCGGCGGCCCAGGCGCCCCCAGGCGCCTGACCGCGCAGGAAAGCCGGTGCCGCCAGCGCGCCCAGGCCCGCGATCAACGAGAACTGAAATGCCACCAGCACGGCGCCGATCCGGTTCCGGTCGGGATCAGGAGGCATCGGTCCGCCTCTGCAGCAGCCGCACCCGCATCGGCC
>JARXKP010000026.1:0-4885 GCA_030271615.1 Pseudomonadota bacterium | reverse complement strand
GGTCGGGATCAGGAGGCATCGGTCCGCCTCTGCAGCAGCCGCACCCGCATCGGCCGTGTGAAGCGCGCTTCGCCCGCTTGGGCATGCGGCTCGAAGGCGGCGCGAACCTCGGCCCGTTTCGCTTCGTCGATGCGGTGGTCGGCGAAGGTGGGCCGCATCATTCGCTGCTCGAACTCGGCGAAGTCGGCAAATCGCACCGGCATCTCGAAGCGTCGTTCGGCCACCTGGCGCCAGGTTCCCGTGAGCAGCGCGGCGTCGAGCGCGGCCTGCGCTGCGGCACGCACCGTGCCTTCGTCATTGAAGAGCCGGATCACGTCGTTCAGCGGGCCGTCGTAGACCGGCTCCGAGACATACAGGTGCCCGCCTGCGCGCAGCACACGGGCGACTTCGCCCAGCGCCAGCGCCATCGAGTCCATCGGCACATGGTGCAGCGACTTCAGCATCAGCGCGAGGTCGAAGCTGGCGTCGGCGCACGAAATCGACTGCGCGCCAGCGGCGATGAACTGAAGCCCCGCCTGCGGTGCCGCCAGGTTCTTGGCGTGCTGGCGCTCATCGACCTCTAGGCCAGTCACGCGGCTGTCCGGATGGCGGGCCAGCAGGGCCCGCGCCAGAGCCGCGGCGCCGCAGCCCAGTTCGATGATGCGTTGCCCGGCCAGCGGCACCAGTTCGGCCAGGACATCCAGTTCGTCGTCGATCAATGGCGGGTGGGGCGGATTCGGTTTCATCGTGTCGCTCTCAGGAAGATCAGGTGGATGCGTGGGACAGCTGCAAGCGGCCGCGGGCTGCCGCAGCGTCGCGCGCACCGGCAGGTGAATCTGCCGGCGATGCGCTGCAGGCCGAGCGCAGGAAGTCGACCAGCACCGGCGCGTGCAGTGCCAGCGTGTCGCGCAGGTCGTGGTCGCCGTCCACCGCCAGCAGACGCGCCTGGCCCGACACGGCCTGCAGCCGCTCGGCATCGGAAAACGGCACCGTGGTATCACCCCGCCCATGCACCAGCAGCACCGGGCAGCGCACGCGGGTCAGCGTGGACAACGGTGCGATGGAGTCGAACGAGGTGCCGATCACCCGCTGCACATGGCGCAGCACGTACCAGCCCAGCAGCGGATACGGCACGCGCTTGTCGGCCATGAAGCGGCGCATCACTTCCTGGGGGTGGGCAAAGGCCGACAGGCTGACCACGGCACGCACGTCGTGGTGGCGAGAGGCATGCAGCAGCGACGCCGCAGCACCCACCGAATGACCGATCAGGGCCAACCGGTCGGCAGCGATGTCGGGTTGCGCGCGCAGCCAGCCGAGGCCGGCGGCGATGTCCTCGGCAAAGCGCGGCATCGAGGTGAAGGCTTCGTCGCCGCTGCGGCCGTGGCAGCGCGCATCGATCAGCAGCACCGCAAAGCCGGCGGCGTGCAGCGGTGGCACCACCGGCCACATCGTTGCCGCGTTGGCGCCCCAGCCGTGCATCACGAGCACCGCCGGGGCGGGCTGGCACGCACCCGTCGGGGGCACGACCATCCAGCCGAACAGACGCCTGCCGCGCGGGCCCGGAATGTCCACTTGGCGCCATGCACTGCGCGGCACGCCCGGGTCGGCGGGCGCGCATGGATGGGGCGTGCGTGGCGCGCGCAGTCCGCTCAGGATGGCGCGATGCAGCAGGTGGTGCATGCCCCACACGCTTGCCAGGAGAGCCACTGTCTCGATGATCATCGACGGGGTTCAGGCCGCACGCGCGAGCTGCGATTGCACCCATCGCACCAGATCGCCCGACGGCATCGCGCCCGACTGGCGCGCCAGCTCCTTGCCGCCGCGGTAGAGGATCAGGGTCGGGATGCTGCGGATCTGGTTCAGCGCACCGGCCTGCGGATTGGCCTCGGTGTCGACCTTGACGAAGCGCACGTCCGGCAGTTGCGCGGCGGCGCTCGCGAAGTGCGGCGCCATCATCTTGCAGGGCCCGCACCAGTCGGCCCAGAAATCGACCAGCACCGGCAGCCCGGTGCCGGCGATGAAGGCGGGCAGGTGCGCATCGTCGAGGGCGACCGGATGCGCGGCCATCAGTGCGCCCTTGCAGCGGCCGCACACCGGCTGGTCGTGCAGCCGTTCGTCGGGGACGCGGTTGGTGGTGCCGCAGGCGGGACAGACGAGGTTCATGTTGCGAGGCTCCGGGTGTGGGTCAGTGCATCGATTGGAGCGCAACGGCGGTGACCAGTTCCAGCGCGCAGGCCCAGCCTGAGAACAGCCATCGCCAGACGAGGATGTGCGGCACGAAGCCCACGCCACGCACGAAGCCGGCGCTCATGGCACAGAACAGCGCCGTCGCCATGCCGTGATCGGCATGGCCGGACGCATCGGCCATCAGCGGCGGATAGAGCGTGCCGACCACCATGATGGTCAGCGCCGCGGCGAGGCATGGCAAGTGCACGCGGGGCATCGCGGTGGCGGCCGCAGAAGCGGCAGCGGGCGCGGCTTTCACACCCCGACCTCGTCGTCGCCCGTGGCCTGCCGGGCGGCCTCGTTCTCGCCCCACATCGCATTCATCACCGCCAGCAACACGGCGAAACCCACTCCCAGGATCCAGGCGAAGTACCACATGGCGTGTCTCCTCAGGTCGCGTCGTCGTCGCCGATCAGGATGCGCGTGTCGCTCGCGTAGCGATGCGCCGGAATCTCCAGGTTCGTCGGCGCCGGCTTGTTCTTGAAGACGCGTCCGGCGCCGTCGAAGGTCGAGCCGTGGCAGGGGCAGAAGAAGCCGCCCGGCCAGTCCGCCGGCAGGCTGGGGTTGTTGCCGCCCTGCGGTGCGTTGCTGGGCGAGCAACCGAGGTGGGTGCAGATGCCGACCGCGACGAACACTTCCGGGTGGATCGCCCGCGCCGGGTTCTTCGCGTAGGCCGGCTGCTGGTCGCGCAGCGATTGCGGGTCGACGAGCTGCGCGTCGTGGCCCTGCAGCGCCGCCAGCATCTCGGGCGTGCGGCGAACCACCCAGACCGGCTTGCCGCGCCATTCGACGGTCTTCATCGCGCCGGGCAGCAGATCGGCGATGTCGACTTCGACCGACGCGCCGAGCGCCCTGGCGCGCTCGCTCGGGGTCAGCGTCGCAACGAACGGGACGGCCGTGGCGACCGCCGCCACACCGCCCGCAGCGGCGGTGGCGAGTATCCAGGTGCGTCGGTCAGCGTCCGGCAGCAGCAGTTGCCCCGGGGCAGGCAAGGTGTGTGCAGTCATGGTGGGTCCTTCGGCCTGGGCAGGCGGCGTGTTGGTGGGTCGGGAGGGGCGCGATGGTGATTCAGGCCACCCATCACGTGGCGCCCATCTGCGATGGCGCTCCCTGTAGACCCAAGTTCCGTGCCACCGTCACGGCATCTGAAAAATCGTTGATCGACAACAGGTTACGGAAACAGGTCGATTACAAGCTGCCAGTTTTCGATGGGCGGCAGCCATGCATATGGCAGTTCTGGCAGCAGTGGCAGTTCTCTCAGTGCATCGCTGGATCTCGCTTGCGGCAGGTCGAGCGCCCCACGTCGATCGGATGCAGACCTGCGGACCTCCTCTCCGCCCGGGTGGCTTGGATCCCGCCTCGTGTCGACTCAGGCCAACCCGAGCGCCTTCAGCCGGCGATACAGCGTGCGTTCGCTCAGGCCGAGCTGCGCCGCCAGTTCGCGCCGGGTTCCGGCGAATCCTGTCGCGAGGCGGGTCAGCTCGGCATCGTTCGCACCTTGGCGGGTGCTCGCCTGCGTGATCGGCTCGGCCCGTGCCGTCGAGACCTGTCGAGCCACCGTCGTGGCATCCGTCCCGAGGCCCGACGGCAGGTGCTCGGACCGCACCACGCCGTCATCCGCGTACAGCCGGGCGCGGTCGAGCACATTGCGCAGTTCGCGGATGTTGCCCGGCCAGTCGTGCGCCTGCAGCCGCGCCATCGCAGGCGGTTCGACCGACACGCGCAGCTTCTGCGTGCCGCCGCGCTGCAGGAACGAGTCGACCAGCATCGGGATGTCGTCCGCACGCTCGCGCAGCGGCGGCAGCTCGATCGGGAACGCGCTGATGCGGTAGTACAGGTCCTGGCGAAAACGGCCGTCGGCCACCATCTGCGCCAGCGGCTTGTGCGTCGCCGCGACCAGCCGGAAATCGGCCTTCTGGGTCTCGATGCTGCCGACGCGGCGGAAGGTGCCCGATTCGATCAGCCGCAGCAGCTTGACCTGCATGCTCAGCGGCACGTCGCCCATCTCGTCGAGGAACAGCGTGCCGCCTTCGGCGGTCTCGACCAGCCCCTTCTTGCGCGCATGGGCGCCGGTGAAGGCGCCCTTCTCGTAGCCGAACAGTTCGCTCTCGAACAGCGTGTCGGTCAGCCCCGAACAATCGACCACGACGAACGGGCCGTGGGCGCGCTCGCTCGCCTCGTGCACGGCGCGTGCGAACAGCTCCTTGCCGGTGCCCGACTCGCCGAGCAGCAGCACCGGCAGCATCGACGGCGCGACGCGCTGCACCGCCGACAGCGCGGCGTTGAACGACGGCGAGCGTCCCACCAGCCCCTCGGCGCTCGGCCGGGCGGAGGCGCTGCGCACCGTGGCCAGCCGTTCGACATAGGCCACGACCTCGCGCTGCGCGTCGAGGATCGGCCGCAGCTCGACGTCCACATGCTCGGGCCCGCGCGGGGTGTGATGGATGTGCAGCACGCGGTCGGGCCCCTTGGCCTCGAAGGCCTTCTTCATCGGGCAGTGCTCGCCGGCCTGGTCGCAGGGCACGTCGTAGTGGTGCGAGATGCGGTAGCACTTGTGGCCGATGTAGGGCGTGTCGACCGCGCCGTACTGCCGCCGGTAGGCGGTGTTCCCGGCCAGGATGTTGTAGTCCGGGTCGAGCACGATCATCGGTTGAGCCTCGTGCTCGAGAAACGAGATCAG
>JARXKP010000321.1 GCA_030271615.1 Pseudomonadota bacterium | reverse complement strand
GATGGTGGCGCGCTCGGCCGGCGAGGTCTTGCCCCCCGCGGGCTTGGCGGCATGGGCGGCGTCGCGCGCGCGCTCGACGTCTTCGGCGGTCGAGCGCGGGATTTCGCAGAACGCCTTGCCGGTGATCGGCGTGATGTTGTCGAAATACTGGCCCTTGATCGGAGCCACCCACTCGCCGCCGATGAAGTTGCCATAGCGCTTCTTGAAAGCAACTGCAGTTCCGAATTTGCCGGGTTCGAGCATGTCCATGTCGTGTCTCCAGAGGTGGGATTGATCTCGGGTCGCTGTCGGTGAGGCACGCGCAGATCGCAGCGTGCGGATTCACGAGAGACGACCGGCCGAACGCCATTGTTCGGCGCTGCGCCTGGCCTGCGAAGCGCAGGCGATCCCTTATGACTGACGGTGCATAGCGGAGCGCGCGGGCGTTCATTTCGGCGCCAAACAGACACTTCTGTGACGCGCTGCCACACCACACGACGGCTGTGGGCTTCTCGATGGCAGCCCTTGCGCAGTTTTGGACCAGCCGCCGACCCTTCGTACCCGGCTTCAGGGCTTGGCGTCGGGGAAGAACAGCTGCTCGCCGCCGATCTTGTAGGCGGCGATCGCAGACTGGCCTTCGCTGGAAACCACCCAATCGGCAAACGCCTGCGCCTGTTCGGTCTGCGTGTGCGGGTGCTTGGCCGGGTTGACGACGATCACACCGTATTGATTGAAGAGCCGGGTGTCGCCCTCGACCAGGATCACCAGGTCACCGCGATTCCTGAAATTGAGCCAGGTGCCGCGATCGGTCAGCGCGTAGGCATTCGTCGACGAGGCGATGTTGAGCGCCGGGCCCATGCCGCAACCGCATTCCTTGTATCCCGGCACCTTGGCTGCAGGCGTGTCGATGCCGACCGCTTTCCAGAAGCGCAGCTCGGCCGCATGCGTGCCGCTCTTGTCGCCACGCGAGATGAACGAGGCGTTGCCGGTCGACAGCTTGCGCAGCGCTTCGGCCACGTCCTTGCCCTTCACGCCGGCGGGATCGTCCTTCGGTCCGACCACGACGAAATCGTTGTACATGACCGGCATGCGCTTGAGGCCAAAGCCTTCGGCGACGAACTTCTCCTCGGCGACCTGGTCGTGCACGAACAGCACGTCGGCATCGCCGCGGCGGCCCATGTCGAGCGCCTGACCGGTGCCGAGCGCGACCACCTTCACGTCGATGTTGCGCGCCGCCTTGAACGCGGGCAGCAGGTGCGAGAACAGGCCCGACTGCTCGGTGCTGGTGGTCGACGCCATCACGATGCTGCGTTGCTGCGCGCCAGCGGACAGTGAGCCGGCCGCGATGCATGCGCCGACAAATGCACGCACGAAGGCGCGACGCTCGATGTTCTTCAGACCCATGGCAGTTCTCCTTTCAGAAACAAGGCGGCTTCCACCGGCAGTTCGCCGTGGAAGAAGTGATCGGTGTCCACGTCGGCCAGCACGCGGCCGGCTTCGAGGTAGAGAACGCGGCGGCTCAGGCGCTTGACCTGACCGAGGTTGTGCGAGCTCATCACGACGGTGATGCCCTGGTCGGAGAAGCCGCTGATCAGCTCCTCGACCTCGCGCTTGGCGCTGGGGTCGAGGCTGGCGGTCGGCTCGTCCAGCATCAGCAACTGCGGCTTCAGGGCCCAGGCACGCGCCAGTGCGGCACGCTGCTGCTGGCCACCGGACAGCGCGCGACCGGGGCGCTGCGCCTGCGCCGCGAGTCCGACGCGCTCCAGCGCAAGCATGGCGGTTTCACGGCGCTCGACCGACGCCAGGCCCTGCAGGCGCAGACCCAGTTCGATGTTGGCGAGCAGGCTCAGCCGCAGCATGAAAGGCCGCTGGAACACCATGGCGATGCGCAGGGCGTCGGAGCCCACCGCCAAACCGGAAGCGACATCCCCCGCCGTCGCACGCGCACCCTGGGCCAGCGGCACCAGACCATGCAGTGCGCGCAGCAGCGTGGTCTTTCCCGCACCGTTGGCGCCGACCAGCGCGATGCGCTCGCCGCGAGTCACCGCAACGTCGATGCGATCGAGCACTGTTCGCCCGCCGAGCTGAACCGTGGCGGCGCGCAGTTCGACCAGCGCCGCACCGCGCAACACTGCCGAAGCGGCCCGTTCAATCGGAGTGGCCAACAACGCATTCATGCGGCGACTCTCGTATCGGCATGTGTGCGCCAGTCGCGCAGCACCGCGACCAGCGCGTTCATCAGCAGCACCACCGACAACAGCACGAAACCCAGCGCCAGTGCCAGCGGCAGATCGCCCTTGCTGGTCTCGAGCGCGATGGCCGTGGTCATCACGCGCGTCACGCCATCGATGTTGCCGCCGACGATCATCACCGCGCCGACCTCGGACACCGCACGCCCGAAGGCGACCAGCGCCAGCGTGAACAGCACCATGCGCTCGTCCCACGCGATGATCAGTGCGCAGGCGAATCGACTGGCTCCGAGCGACTGCAACTGCTCGCCGTGGTCGCGCATCGCGTCCTCGATGGTCTGGCGCGCCAGCGCCGCCACGATGGGCGTGACCAGGATGGCCTGCGCCACCACCATCGCCGACGGCGTGAACAGGATGCCCATCGAGCCCAGCGGTCCGGCGCGCGACAGCAGCAGGTACACCAGCAGCCCGACCACCACCGACGGCAGCGCGAGCAGCGTGTTCATCAGCACCAGCACCGCGCGGCGTCCGCGGAACCGACCGACCGCGACGGCCGCCCCGAATATCAGGCCCGCCGTGGTGGCAATCACGCAGGCGGCTGCGCTGACGCCGAGCGACAGGCCGACGATCCTCCACAGCTTGGGATCACCGCTGGTCACCAGTTGCAGGATGCCGAGCAGGCTGTCGAAAAACGCGGTCATCGGTCAGGGGCAGCGAATGAAGTCAGAGAAAAACGCTTGAAGCCAAGCCTCGAACAGCGCTTGCATCGACGCTTATCCTAGGTCCCAACGCCCCGCCAGACCCTATGAAGTCGAATGCATAAGATATCGCTCAATTACGCGCTGATCAGCGAACGCGACTCGCCTTCGGGGTTCGGTGCTGCGGGCATCAGCAGCGCGCCGGACCTGCATCACCCGCTGATGACGATGCTGGACGCGATTCGCCGCAGCGGTTCGATCTCGGGCGCCGCGCGGGCGCTCGACCTGTCGTACCGTCACGTGTGGGGCGAGCTCAAGCGCTGGGAAATCGAGCTCGGCGACACACTGGTCGTGTGGGCCAAGGGACAGCCGGCGACGCTGTCTCCGTTCGGCGCGAAGCTGCTGTGGGCCGAGCGTCACGCGCAGGCGCGTCTGGCGCCTCAGATCGAGGCGATGCGCGTCGAGTTGCAGCGCGCGTTCGCGATCGCGTTCGACGACACCGCCGGCGTGATCCCGATCTATGCCAGCCACGACCACGCACTGCCGCGTCTGCGCGAGTGGGTCCGGGCCCACCACCGCCTGCACCTCGACATCCGGTTCACCGGCAGTGTCGATGCGCTCGCCGCACTCAATGAAGGTCGCTGCCTGCTGGCCGGATTCCATGCGCTGACCGCCGCGCCGCTGCGTTCACCGACGGCGAGCGTCTATCGGCCGATGCTGAAACCCGGCCGGCACAAGCTGATCGGTTTCGCGACCCGCAGTCAGGGCCTGATCGTCGCGTCGGGCAACCCGCGCACGATCGCGACGCTCGCCGACCTGGCCACCGCCGGGGTGCGTTTCGTCAACCGCCAGCGCGGCACCGGGACCCGCGTCGTCCTCGAGGAACTCCTGGC
>JARXKP010000320.1 GCA_030271615.1 Pseudomonadota bacterium | reverse complement strand
GGCATGGACGTGCACCGCGCGACCGCCAGCGAGGTGTTCGGTATCGAGCCGGCGTCGGTCACGTCCGAGCAACGCCGCTACGCGAAGACCATCAACTTCGGCCTGATCTACGGCATGGGTGCGTTCGGTCTGGCGCAAAGCCTGGGCATCGAACGCAGCGCGGCCGCCGCGTACATCGAGCGCTACTTCCAGCGCTTCGCCGGCGTCAAGCGCTACATGGACGACACCCGCGCGTCGGCCCGCGAGAAGGGCTACGTCGAAACGCTGTTCGGACGGCGGGTCTATCTGCCCGAGATCAACGGCGGCAACGGACCGCGCAAGGCCGGCGCCGAGCGGCAGGCCATCAATGCGCCGATGCAGGGGACGGCGGCCGATCTGATCAAGCTGGCGATGCTGGCCGTTCAGCGCGTGCTGGATGCCGAGGGCCGTGCGGCACGCATCGTGATGCAGGTGCATGACGAGCTGGTGCTGGAGGTGCCGGAGGCCGAACTCGATTGGGCTCGACTGGCGGTGCCGGCGGCGATGGCTTCGGTGGCCTCGTTGAAGGTGCCTTTGCTGGCGGACGTGGGCGTCGGCGCGAATTGGGACGAGGCCCATTGAGGGCGGGTTCGACGGGATGGACCGCGCCGGGATTTCGCCCCGGCGGGCGAGTCACCTTTTTCTGCTGACCCAGAAAAAGGTAACCCAAAAAGAGGGTCCGAACACCAGCCGATTTGGTGGTCGCGCTGCGGCCAGAAGGCTGACGGCAGAGTCTCTGGCACGAGAACACCCACCGAACTACCGCCTCGGGTTCCTCGCTAACGGCAATCCGCTTGTTGTCGCTTCTGCTCGACCCTGCGGGTCATCGTCGCGATGACCCGCAGGGTCGAGTCGTGTCGATACCGAGTCGTCTGAATGGGAGCGAGGTAACCGCTGAAGTAGCTCGGAGTGCGTTCTCGAGCCAGAGCCGGTGAAGTAGGTGTGCAGCCGAAGCGAGCAGCTCAAATGGCTGGTGTTCAGGCACTCTTCTTTGCTTGGCGGTTTCAAGATTGAAGTGCAACATTTTCTTTTCTTAGAGCGAGTGGCTGCATGAGTGGAACGTACGAACACCTGAGCGCCGAGGAGCGGGGCGTGATCATGGCGATGAAGGTTGACGACAGGAGCGCGCGCTCGATTGCTGCGGTGCTCAAGCGTTCGCCCAGCACCATCAGCCGCGAACTGCGGCGCAACGGCTACCAAGCTGAGTGCGAGCAGGGCCCCATGGGGCGGCCTCGAATTGCTGGCGGCTACGAAGCCCTGCGAGCGGGTCGACGTGCGCGTCGCGTCAGGCGCCTGGCACAGCCCGCGCGCAAGCTTCACCACAGGGCAGCCTTGTGGTGCCAAGTGCGTGGCCTTCTGGAGCAGCGCTGGTCGCCCGAGCAGATCGCCGCCACACTCAAGCGCGAGCATCCCGAACAGCGCGCCTTGCAAGCCTCCCACGAGACCATCTACACCGCCATCTACGCGACGCTCCGCGGTGAGCTGCGCCGCGAGCTGGTGTCGCTGCTCAGGCAAGGCCGCAGTACTCGCAAGCCACGCACGCGCGGAGTCGACCGGCGCGGCGCACTTCAAGGCATCGTGAGCATCCATGTGCGCCCGCCCGAGGCGAGCGATCGCTTGCTTCCAGGCCACTGGGAGGGCGATCTCATCAAAGGGGCGGCCAACCGCTCGGCCGTGGGCACCTTGGTGTGCCGCAAGAGCTTATTCGTCATGCTGGTCAAGATGGACGGCAGCACCGCCTTGGACGCGCTGTGCGGCTACGAGCAAGCTTTCTCTCCCCTTGACGCAGCGCTGCGGCAGACGCTCACCTACGACCAGGGCAAGGAGATGGCGTTGCACAAAAAGCTCGCCGAGAGCACGGGGCTGAAGATCTACTTCGCCGACCCACACAGTCCTTGGCAACGCGGCATCAACGAGAACACCAACGGCCTGATCCGACAGTACCTGCCCAAGGGCATCGATCTCGCCGTGTACTCCCAGCGCCAGCTCGATCACATTGCCTGGAGCCTCAACACCAGGCCACGCAAAACCCTGGGCTTCCGAACCCCAGCACAGGTCCTCTTCACGGACTGTTTCAATCAGAAAATCAGCATCAAACCCATCGTTGCACTTGGGTTTTGAAACCGCCCTTACTTTCTTCTGTGCCAGCAGAAGAAAGTGAGACGCCCGCCGGGGCGGACACCCGGCGCGGTCTGAAGCCGGCAGCCAGACTGGATCAAGCGCTCCCCAGCCGACGCAGATCACGAAATCAATCCCGCCTCTGCGCCCCCCGCGCATGCACATAGATGTCCCAGACCGCGATGAACATCGCCGCAATCACCGGCCCGATCACGAAGCCGTTCAGGCCGAAGACGGCCATGCCGCCCAGCGTCGAGATCAGCACCACGTAGTCGGGCATCGCGGTGTCCTTGCCGACCAGGATCTGGCGCAGCACGTTGTCGATCAGCCCGATCACGAAGACGCCGAACGCGATCAGTGCGAGCCCTTGCCACACCGCGCCGGTCAACAGGAAGTAGAGCGCGACCGGTAGCCAGATCAGCCCGGCGCCGATCGCCGGCAACAGCGACAGAAACGCCATCAGCACCGCCCACAGCAGCGCACCCTTCACCCCGAGGAACCAGAAAGCCAGGCCGCCGAGCGTGCCCTGGACCATCGCGACGACCACGTTGCCCTTGACCGCCGCCCGGATCACCGTGGTGAACTTGATCAGCAGCGCGCGCTTGTCGCCCTCGTCCAGCGGGATCGCGGCGTTGATGTGGCTCGCCACGCCAGAGCCGTCGCGCAGCAGGAAGAACACCAGGTAGATGGTGATGAAGAAGCTGACGATGAACTCGAAGGTGTTCTGGCCGATGTTCAGCGCCTGGGTCGCGATCAGGCTGGTGCCCTGGGCCACCGCGGCACCGATCTTGTGCTTGAGCGCTTCGAGGTTGCCGAAGCCGAGCTGGTTCATCTGATCGGTGATCCACGCGGGCAGCGCGAGCACGATCCGATCGAAGTGGCTTCCGAAATCCAGCTCGCCGGATTGCAGGCGCTGATAGAAAGCGGCGCCCTCGCTCACCAGCGAGACGGTCAGCAGCGCCAGCGGCAACACCACGATCAGCACGATGATCGCCAGCGTGGACAGCGCAGCCAGCGAGGCGCGTCCGTTCAGTCGGCGCAGCAGTCGCCGATGCAGCGGGGCGAACAGGATGGCCAGCACCACGCCCCAGAACACCGAGCCGAAAAACGGCCAGAGGATCCAGCCGAACGCCAGCGAGATGAACAGCAGAACGAACAAGAACGTCTTGTTGTCAAGCACGGACGCACGGCTCGGGTCGGGTGGGGTCATGTGTCGGAGATGCGGGACGAGGTGATCGTGCATGGTATCGCCGGGGGTGTCACGCGAGCGTCATCGGTTGGCCATCAGGGCGTCACACCGCTGTCGCATCCTCCAGAGCCATGCAACGAAATCTGCCTCTCCTGCGCGCATGGACTGAAGGCCAGGTTCAAGGCGGGTCGTTCGACAGCGCCGACGAGGAAGGCGCTGAACCCGATCGGCACTACCGCAGCGTCTGGATTTCCGATCTGCATCTCGGCACGCCCGGTTGCCAGGCCGCGGCCTTGCTGGACTTCCTGAAGCGCGTCGAGAGCGAGCATCTCTTTCTCGTCGGCGACATCATCGACGGCTGGCAGCTGCGCCGCAGCTGGTACTGGCCGCAGGCGCACAACGACGTGGTGCAGAAGCTGCTGCGCAAGGCGCGCAA
>JARXKP010000319.1 GCA_030271615.1 Pseudomonadota bacterium | reverse complement strand
GTTCAAGGGCGAAGACAACCGCTGCCGTGACCGCCTGCTGAAGAACTGCTGCTATTCCGACGGGGCCGGGGCCGGCATGACCAACCAGAGCCTGTTCGGTTCGGGCTCACGACTCGTCTACGACGTACTGATGAACGCCGAGAACCGACAGTTCCTGTACCAGGGCATGTCGGCCCTGTTGACCGGGGCGGGTTTCAGCGGCAGCTTCACCACTTATGGCGTCACCGTCGCCGTGAACGGCGCCGCGATTCCTGCTGGCTCCACCGTGGTGTATTCAAGCGCCGACATGATCGTCGCCTTCGATCCTTGGTCGCTGGTCATCGCAGTGATCATCTACATCATCCTGTCGATGATGTCCTGCAACGAGGACGAAGGAAAACTCGCGATGAAGGAAGGCGCGAGGCTGTGCCACACGATCGGCACCTGGTGTTCGTCGTGCTTCCGCGTGCTGGGCGTCTGCGTCTCCTGCGTCGAGCACACCACCTCGAAGTGCTGCTTCAACTCGATGCTCGCGCGCATCGTCAACGAACAGGGTCGTACCCAGATCGGCAAGGGTTGGGGCGGCGCTGAGAGTCCCGACTGCACCGGCTTCACCATCGCGCAATTGCAGACCCTCAACTTCGCAGCGATGGACCTGACGGAGTTCTATGCCTCGCTGGTTCCGACCCTGCCGAACCTGACGACGCTGCAAGGCAACGGCGCAAGCCGCATCCCGACCTGCTACTACGGCCAAGGGAGATGCCAATGAAGTGCCCTGTTTTCGCATGGCTGGCGATCATCACCGGCACCATGCTCGACGCGTCGGCACAAGAGCGCATCCCGGTGCAGGACGCGCGACCGCTTCTGATCGCCGCCATCGACGCGCCCGGCGGTGCAGCCCACGGCATGCTCGTGGGCGAGATCGCCAGCGCCATCACGCAGCGCTTCAAAAGCACGTCGCCAATCTACATCGACGTGACCACGGAGCGTCGCTACGCGCAAGCCGGATGCCGCCGACTCAAGGTGCGCTTCTGGCAGGACGGCGTACAGCTTCCGGGGGCTCCCGCGCCACGCCGCCAGACCATCGACTTCGGGATCAACTACTGCCGCGACGGCCAGCCGCCGAAGTCGTTGTCATGAGGTGCCCGTCATGAAACACACCTTGCTGATCTGCGCGCTGCTGCTGGCCGTCTTGTGCCCGACAGCGGCGCGTGCGCAGACCCCTGCCTCGCCCTACTGGTCCGACGCATGGCGTGGCTGGCACTTCTACGAGGACCCGGAATCGGACGCGCAGGAGCGCCCTACCGGTTCGCCCAAAACCACTTCCCCGGCAGCGAAGCCCACACCCGTCAAGCCACTCGAGATCCTCGAATTCGAGCGGCTGCAAAAGACGCTCGAAGAGACCCGCAACATCGCCATCATGCGACCGACCGAGGCCAACGTCCGCCGCTACATGGAACTGGAATCCAGGGTGGTGGCACGGGCCTCGACCTTCGCCGATGTGGCGCAACGAGTGGCCTGGGCTACACCCGAACTCGACCCGACCTTGCAGGGCCGTCCGGTCAACGCCAAGGCGCTGGAGGTGTTCGAGCAGCAGCAGATGTCGCAGCGCACCGAGTCCATCGGGATGTTGGGCCGCGACCATGTGCTGTTCTTCTTCTTCCGCGGCGACTGCCCGTACTGCCACGCCTTCGCGCCGACATTGGGGGCCTTCGAAGCCCGCTACGGCATCAAGGTGGTGGCGATCAGCATCGACGGCGGCGCGATGCCCGGCTTCCCGGACGCCCGCCGCGACAACGGCATTGCCACCACACTGAAGGTCAGCCAGGTGCCTGCCGTTTATCTCGCCCAGCCCTTCACCGGAAAGATCATGCCCATCGGTTTCGGTGTGCTGTCCGAATCGCAGCTTCTGGAGCGGATCGCCATCGTGTCGGCACCGACCAGCGAGCCCTGGCCGTCGAATGCTGGCCAACCGGTGATTCTTCAGTAACCCGTGCGGGAGCACCCCATGAACACCGTCGAAAAGCAACGCCTCGGCCACCGCGCCATCGCGACTGCCATGGCCGCAGTCCTCATCGTGTCGCCGGTCACCTTGCGCGCGGGCGACCTCAATGCCGAGGTGAACAACATGTTCAACAGCCTCGGCACGATCGGAAACTACACGGCGCCGGGCGCGTTCCGCGGACAGACCTTCAACACCTACACCGGGGGCAGCCTGTTCATGCGCGCGCCGAACAAGGTCTATCAACTGGCTGCCATCCAGTTTCCCAGCGCCAAGGCCGGTTGCGGCGGCATCGACGTGTTCGGTGGCTCGTTCTCGCACATCTCGTCGGCCGAGTTCAAGAACATGCTGCGCAACATCACGGCCGCCTTGCCGGGCATTGCCTTTCAACTCGCCCTCGAAGCAGTCTCGCCCTTGTTGGGTGGGCTGACCAAGTGGGCGAAGGGCCTGGAGACCTGGATCAACAACGCCCGCATCAACTCGTGCGAGACCGCGAAGGCCATCGTCAGCACGGCGGCCGAAGCCGCAGGCTACAGCTCGCAGGAGGCCTGCGGCGACCTCGCCATCGAAATGGGGCTGGAGACCGACCGCGATGCCGCACGCAGGCGCTGCGCAACAGACCGCACCAGCATCCTGGCCTCGGCACGTACATCGGGCGACGCCAACGTACGCAACAAGGCGCCCTTCATCGGCAACCTGACCTGGAAAGCACTTCAGTACACCGGGGCCTACCTCGACGATCAGGAGCGTGAGCTGATCATGAGCATCGTCGGCACGGTCGTCTTCTATCCCGAAGACGCAGCGCGCGACCCGGAGCCGATTGCACCGACCATCACGTCGATCAGCCAGTTGCTCTATGGCCAGGCTCCAGGAGCAGGGACCGACGTGACGCAGCACCTGCTGCGGTGCAACGACTACACGAACTGCGATGTGGTGACGCTCAACACAGCCTACACGCATACCCCGTTCACCGCGCGCGTCGAAACCATGATGCGGTCGATCGCCGACAAGATCGCAACCCGCACCGCGATCCCCAACAACTCGGCCGAGGTCGGCTTCGTCAACCAGACCACCGAACCGGTCTACAAGATGCTGTCGATCGGCGCGACCATCCCTGGCTCGGGCCTGGCAGACAGCCTGATCGGCCAGTACCGTGACGTCATCGCGGCCGACTACGCCTACGTGTTTCTGGAGCGCAACCTCCGCCTGGGCATGGCGGCGCTTGACAAGGACTACACGCTCCAGCAGAGCCAGCGCGACCTGGCCGCTCACGTGCGCCAGCGCGCCCAGGCGATGCTGCTGCAACTGTCTCAGGAGAAGAACCTGCTGTACCAAAAGATCGGCTCGTTCCGCGCGGTGTCCAGCCACCTCGAAGAACTCGAACGGCAGCTTCGCTCCAGCATGCCGCAGCACGTGATGGACATGCTGGGTCAGCAAGCGGCCTACCTGTCTCGGTAGACGGCAGCAAGTGAGCCTGCTGTGTGGGAGATCTACGCCTACCAGAACGCGGACAGCCTGTTCGGCATCTTCAATGCGGCCGCAGCGATCCACGCGTCGAGCGACTACATGGCTGCCGTCGCGGCGGTGGCCTTCTGCGGCTTTGTCGCCGCGCTGATCGCGTACGCCTTTGCGCCGGAGAAACTGCAAGGCTGGAAGTGGCTTGCCACCGTGTTGCTGGTGTTCGCCGTCCTGATCGTGCCTCGCGTGACGGTCGGGATCGTCGACAAGACAGGCGGTTCGCCGGTCAAGGTGGTGGCCAACGTGCCGTTTGGCGTCGCGATGCTGGGTAGCGTC
>JARXKP010000318.1 GCA_030271615.1 Pseudomonadota bacterium | reverse complement strand
TTTGGCGGAGAGGGTGGGATTCGAACCCACGGTACCTTGCGGTACGCCTGATTTCGAGTCAGGTACATTCGACCACTCTGCCACCTCTCCAGCACATTCAATGCTGCCGGTTGGTCAGGACCGGAGCCTCAGATTCTATCGCAGGGCACCGCGGCCGACGACCCCCAACTCACGCTTTCAACACCTCCGCGCTGCCCATGTAGGGGCGCAGCACCTCGGGCACGGTGATGGATCCGTCGGCGTTCTGATAATTCTCAAGCACGGCAACCAGGGCACGGCCCACCGCCAGACCCGATCCGTTGAGGGTGTGCACGAACTCGTTGCGGCCCTGCGCCGACTTGTAGCGAGACTGCATGCGCCTCGCCTGGAAGGCTTCGCAGTTGGAACACGAACTGATCTCGCGATAGGTGTTCTGCGCCGGCACCCACACTTCGAGGTCGTAGGTCTTGCTTGAGGCGAAGCCCATGTCGCCAGTGCACAGCAGCAGAACGCGGTACGGCAGCTTCAGTTTCTGCAGCACCGCTTCGGCGTGGCGCACCATCTCTTCGAGCGCCGCATCGCTGTGGTCCGGATGCGTGATCTGCACCATCTCGACCTTGTCGAACTGGTGCTGCCGGATCAGCCCGCGCGTGTCGCGCCCGGCGCTGCCCGCTTCCGACCGGAAACACGGGCTGTGGGCGGTCAGCTTGATCGGCAACTGGTCGGCGCCCAGCACCTGCTCTCGCACGCTGTTGGTCAGCGAGATTTCCGAGGTGGAGATCAGGTACTGCTCCTGCTGCGCCTCGTCGCCACCACGTGACACCCAGAACATGTCGTCCTTGAACTTCGGCAGTTGCCCGGTGCCCTCGAGCACCTCGCGGTTGACGATGTACGGCGTGTAGCACTCGGTGTAGCCATGCTCCTGGGTCTGCACGTCAAGCATGAACTGCGCGAGTGCGCGATGCAGCCGGGCCATCGGGCCGCGCATGAAGCTGAAGCGCGAGCCGGACAGCTTGGCGCCGAGGTCGAAATCGAGCCCCAGTGGCGCACCCAGGTCGACGTGGTCCTTCGGCGTGAAATCGAAGCTGCGCGGGGCTGCGCCGTCCGGGTTCCAGCGGCGCACCTCGACATTGCCATGCTCATCGGCACCGACCGGCACGCTGTCCTGCGGCAGGTTCGGCACGGCCATCAGCAACTCGGACAGCTCGGACTGGATCACCTCCAGCCGCTCTGCCGAGGCTCTCAACTCATCGGCGAGGCCACCCACCTGGGTCATGACTGCGGTGGTGTCTTCGCCCTTGCCTTTCAGCGCGCCGATCTGTTTAGACAGGCTGTTGCGCTGGGCTTGAAGTTCTTCGGTGCGGGTCTGCAGGGCCTTGCGTTCGGATTCGAGCGACTGGAATCGCTCGACATCCAGGAAGACTTGCGGTGACTTGCGCTTTTCGAGACGAGCAATGACGCTCGACAGGTCTTTGCGCAACAGGGTGATGTCCAGCATGAGTGTGCGGTCGACCCCGGTCGACTCTCGGTGTGTGCGTGAAGCGGCGAATTGTAGGCAGAGCCTCGTCGGCGGCGGACGCTCAGCCCGCAGCCTTCATCGACTTGTCACCCAGCCCCATCGGCAGCGGAAAGTGGACCGTTTCGAGCACGCCCGGCATGCTGCGCACCGACACCGCCCCCAGCGCCCGCAGCCGCGCCACCACCTGCGCGACCAGGATCTCCGGTGCCGATGCCCCGGCGGTCAAGCCGACGCGGCTCTTGCCGACGAACCATTCGGGCTTCAGGTCGTCGGCCGAATCGACCATGTAGGCGTCGGTTCCGAGCCGCTCGGCCACCTCGCGCAGCCGGTTGCTGTTCGAGCTGCTCAGGCTGCCCACGACGACGACGACATCGACGCTGGGCGCCAGCACCTTGACGGCGTCCTGCCGGTTCTGCGTGGCGTAGCAGATGTCCTGCTGCTTGGGTTCGCGCACCTGCGGGAAGCGGCGCTTCACCGCAGCCAGGATCGCGGCGGCGTCGTCCACCGACAGCGTGGTCTGCGTGACCACCGCGAGCTGGGTCTGCGGGCCGACGTTCACCCGCTCGACATCGGCCACGTCCTCGACGAGGTGGATGCCTTCGGTCAACTGGCCCACCGTGCCCTCCACTTCGGGATGGCCCTTGTGGCCGATCATGATGAAGTCGTAGCCTTCCTTGCGCAGCTTGGCCATCTCGACATGCACCTTGGTGACCAGCGGGCAGGTGGCGTCGAACACCGTGAAGCCGCGCTCGGCTGCCTCGCGCCGGATCGCCTGCGACACGCCGTGTGCGCTGAACACCAGCGTCGCACCGGGCGGCACCTCGGCGAGGTCTTCGATGAAGATCGCGCCCTTGACCTTCAGATCATTGACCACATAGGTGTTGTGCACGATCTCGTGGCGCACGTAGATCGGCGCGCCGAACTTGGTGAGCGCGCGCTCGACGATCTCGATCGCGCGATCGACGCCGGCGCAGAAGCCCCGTGGCTCGGCCAGCAACACCTCTTCGACCCGCACAGGGGCATTCATCACAGCACCCCGATGACATGCACTTCGAAGGTCACCGGCTGGCTCGCCAGCGGATGGTTGAAGTCGAACAGCACCCACTCGCCGCCCAGCTCGCGCACGACACCCGCATAGGCCCCACGACCATCGGGCGTCGGAAACTGCACCACGTCGCCGACGCTGTAGCGTTCGTCCGGGTCGCCCAGTTCGTCGAGCAGCCCTCGCTTGACGCGTTGCAACAGCTCGGGATTGCGCATGCCGAAGGCTTCGCCGGCGGCCAGCTCGAAGATGGCGCGCGTGCCTTCGGCCAGACCCAGCAAGCGGGCCTCCATCGCCGGCGCCAGCTCGCCGGTGCCCAGCGACAGCGTCGCGGCCTTGTCGGCGAAGGTGTTGATGATGTCGGCGCCGTCGGGCCCGGCCAGGCGGTAATGAAGCGTGAGGAAAGACCCCGGAAGGACAGAGTTCAAGGGCGCGCCCGGTTGGATAGACTGGACTGAATTTTACGATCCGGCATCACGGCATGGGCGCTGTGCGGCTGCTCCCCGTCACGTCGCGACACAACGGCAGGCTCCCATGGTGCTCAAAGACATTCCGGCCGCTGCAAGACCGCGAGAAAAGCTGCTGGCTCTGGGCCCGGCCGCACTGGCCGATGCCGAGCTGATCGCCCTGCTGCTGCGCACCGGGTTGCGTGGCACGTCGGTGCTGCAACTGGCGCAGCAGCTGCTCGATGCGTTCGGCGGTCTCACCGGCCTGCTGCAGGCGAGCGCCCTCGACCTGAAGCGGGTCAAGGGACTCGGGCCCGCCAAGCGCGCTGAAATCTCTGCGGTGATGGAGCTGGCTCGCCGCTCGCTGGCGCAAGGGCTGGCCCAGCGCGCGGTGTTGTCGTCGCCACAGCAGGTGAAGGACTTTCTGCAACTGCAGCTGGCGCATCACGGCCACGAAGTCTTCGCGGTGATGTTCCTCGACGTGCAGAACCAGCTGATTCGCCTCGAGGAGATGTTTCGCGGCACGCTGACCCAGACCAGCGTCTACCCGCGCGAAATCGTCAAGCGCGCGCTCGAGTTGCAGGCCAGCGCGGTGATCCTGGCGCACAACCATCCGTCGGGTGTGGCCGAACCGTCGCGCGCCGACGAATTCCTGACGCAGACGTTGAAGGCGGCGTTGCACCTGATCGACGTGCGGGTGCTCGACCACCTGGTGGTCGGCCAATGCGGCGTCGTGTCCTTCGCCGAGCGGGGCTTGCTGTGACGCCGCCCCGCAAAGTGCGCAGCCTGCAGG
>JARXKP010000317.1 GCA_030271615.1 Pseudomonadota bacterium | reverse complement strand
GTGGCCAAGCGCCTGATCGACTACGGCTTCCACGCGCCGACGCTGAGCTTCCCGGTCGCCGGCACGCTGATGGTCGAGCCGACCGAGAGCGAGCCGCTGCGCGAACTGGACCGCTTCTGCGACGCGATGGTCGCCATCCGCGCAGAGATCCGCAAGGTCGAGGCCGGCGTCTGGCCGCAGGACGCGAACCCCCTGAAATCAGCCCCGCACACGGCCCAGGCCTTGCTGACTTCAGACTGGCCGCACCCATACAGCCGCGAAGAAGCGGCGTACCCGATCGCCACGCTGCGCCACCACAAATATTGGGTGCCGGTGGGCCGTGTCGACAACGTGCACGGCGATCGGAATCTGGTTTGCAGCTGTGCGCCGATCGCGGAGTACGCTGACGACTGACCCCGCAAGGCACGCTCCAGGGCCGTGTCGGTCTTGACCGGCATCGGCCCCTGCAACTTCGCGCGACGGGCTATCCGATCAATTCGAGCCTGCGCCGTCGAATCGTCCGGTCGCCACGGAAGCACGGCGAGAGTGCTTCAAGACCACTCGCACCAGCTCGTCGATGATGATGGGCTTGGTGATCGTCTCGACCATGCCCGCTTGAGCGCACAGAAGGCGCTGTTCAGGACGCGCGTGGGCCGTCTGACAGATGATGGGCAATTCCGGATCCACCTGGTGAACGCGTTGCGCGGTCACGTACCCGTCAATGCCCGGCATCATCACATCCAGCAACGCCACGCTGTAGGGACCGTCATGCGGGTCGGCAACGCGCTCGATGGCCTCGTACCCGTTGGACACCACGTCCACACGTGCGCCCTCCAGGTGCAACAAGCTTTGAATCACGATCTGGTTGACGGGATTGTCCTCGGCCACCAGCACGCGCAGCCCACTCAGTCGCGGACAAGGCGAAACGACGTCATCGGACTCATCGGATCTCGTCAGGTCGGGTTCAATCAGGCGGGGCGCCTTCTCGGCGACCACGCCGTCTCGCTCGCCACCGACATTGCCGACGCAGGCAGATCCCGTCGCCAATGGCAATCGGACGGTGAAGACCGATCCTTCGGCGGGATGACTCGTCACGGAGATCGTCCCCTTCATCAGTTCAACCAGCCGTTTGGTGATGGCCAGACCCAGTCCGGTGCCGCCGTAGCGGCGCGTGGTCGATCGATCCGCCTGCTCGAACGGCGTGAACAACCTGCTGACCTGTTCCTCGGACATTCCGAGCCCGCTGTCTCGAACCTCGATGACCAGCTGACCCTCAACCGCATCGACCGTCAGATCGACCTGGCCCGTATCGGTGAACTTGACGGCATTCGACAACAGGTTGAGCAAGACCTGCTGCAGGCGCAGAGCATCCACGACGATGACTTCCGGCACACGCGCCACCACCTTCAGGTTCAGCGCAATGCCCTTGCTGCGCGCGGAGTCGTCCACGAGATTGACGGCCGCCTGCGCGACGGGCCGCAAATGCGTGGGCATTTCATCCAGCAGCATCTTGCCCGCTTCGATCTTCGACATGTCCAGCACGTCGTTCAACAGGCTTCGCAGCAGTATTCCCGATTGCAGGATGCGTGCGAAGTTTTGATGAACCGCTGCGGAGGCGGTGACATCCTGAATGCCGATCTGCGCAAATCCGAGCACGCCATTGAGAGGTGTCCGTATTTCATGGCTCATGTTGGCCAGGAACAGCGACTTGGACTGATTTGCCGTCTCGGCCTGTTGCTTCGCGACCTTCAACTCGGCGAGCGCGAGGGTGCGCAGGATGCCGGCGCGGTACTGGGTCACCAGCAGCAAGGCGACGACGCCGACAAGCATCAACCAGAAGAGGATCGAGACCCGAACTTCCCGATACCAGGGAGCCAGGTATTCCTCGCGTTCGAGCCCCGCGAGAATGAACACCGGATAGCGGCCGATCTGTCGGTACATCAACGAGCGGAGCCGGTGATCGATCGAGCTGTGAGCATCGAAAATGGCGGTCGTCTTGCCGGCAGCCAGCGCTTGAAGCGTCTCTGGCGCCGAGACACGCACGGGGGATTCATCCTGCAACGTCGGAGGCTCCGGAATTCGAAGGAGCACCTCACGACGCGTATTGAAAAGCGTGATCCCCCCGTGCTCCCCGATCTTCAGCGATCGAAGCATGGCGGTGAACTCCTCCACCTCGAGATTGACGTGGACACCCTCGAATTCGCCGTGTGCGTTGCGCAGTTGCCGGGCGAGTGGCAACACCCATCGGTTGCTGATTCGAGACTTGAGCGGTAGCCCGAAGACCAGCCCGGGCGACGATTTCGCTTCCTGGAAGAACTGTCGCTGTTCAACGCTCAATGGGTGGATGGAATCAGCGCCTTCGCCGTAGATCACCAGACCGGCGCTGTCGGCAGCGCGAATGCTGGGCGTGCCATCCAGCCAGTGACGCAAGCCGTTCAGTGCGTCGGTGAAACGGTCACGTCGCCCCGGGGACGGGAGACTCAATTCATTGAACGACTGCGCCGCCGACTGAAGCACGACATCGGCGGACTGGAATCTGGCGAACAGGTTGCGCTCGAGATTCAGCGTCAGGTTCTGCAGATCGTCGATCGCGTTGGATTGATATCGCGAGTAGCTCGAGTGCAACGAAAAAGCCAGAAATGCTGCGGCCGCGACGAGTACCAGAACCGCGGCCACAGCAAGACGCCGCAACGATCGACGCCACTCCATGAGACCTTCGTCGCCCATGTGTCTCTCCCGAATTTTCGAAGTGACCGCGTACCCGGTCGTTTGTACCCTCACGGTTACGCGCCAACAAGCGAACTTCCACCAGCGCCTGTTCACCCGCTCGAACGTCTCGGGTCTGGCTGAAACCCTTCGATCACCGCTTGCAGGCGACGCAGTTGACGACAGTTCCCGACGCGGTTGCGTCGAAGCGGATCCGCACGCTGGCGGCGGGTAGCACTCGGGCGCTGCACGGCCCGGCCGAGGCGCCTCATGCGTTCGTCAACCTGCACGAGAACGGAAGCACCTCGGTGCGCGCTGCGCTGAGGCTGCTGAGCGAACGTGGCGACCCAGACTGCCGCCTGTATCGTGCTGCACGGCCAGGGGCGGCGCAACGTCGTGTTCTGGATCGGCGTGAGGCTGTACCTGTTCGACCCCGATCGCATCTTCAGCGACCAGGGCATCGAAGACACGCTGCGCTTTCACGGCGCGTATTCGCAGGCGGCACACATGGCGATGACCTGTCTGTGCAAGGCCTCGTCGATCAACTGCAACCCGAGCGCACGGCGCTGGTGGTGGCGTTGCACAACAACGGCGTCGGCCACTGCACGATCGACAGTTACATGAACGTCGAGGCCCGACACGGCCATCGTGTGGAACAAGGTCAGATGCTGCGGGCCTTGCTGGCTCGGGCGACCCGCATCACGGCCGGTTGATCGCGGCCACCGCGCCCGGCCGGTCAGTCGCTGGCATCGACGTAGGCCTGCAGGTGCGCGATCAGTCCGGCGGCGGCTTCGCGTTCGCTCGGCGAGCCACGAGTCAGCGTTCCGGCGAGCACGAAGGTCACCTGATCGAGCACCGACTTCCACTTCGGCGCGCTGGGCATTCGCGCCCTGAGCGCGTCGTAGTCCAGCTCGATGCCCGCACGCTCCTGGGACAGCCTGCCTGCGGCGAGGGACTCGTACATACGCAGTTCGGTCAGGCCGACCACGCTCCAGAAATCGGGGTCGTCGCGCGTCTTGACGATGAGGACCTGGCGCAGGGACGCCAGCTGCTCGGGATCGAGGTGGGCGGCTTTCGGCTGACCTTTCGGTGGCC
>JARXKP010000316.1 GCA_030271615.1 Pseudomonadota bacterium | reverse complement strand
TCGGCGAGCAGGCTTTCGAGAATGCGGGTGGCCTTGGGCAGCTGGCCCGACTCGACCTCGGCCCTCGCGAGACCCAGCTTTGCCCAGGGCAGCGCTTTGGACTCATGTACGGCGGCGTACAGGGTCTTGGCCGATACGTGGTCGTTGATGCGCAAGAACAGTTCCGCACCGATGCGCGCTGCGTAAAGCCAGAACTCCTCGCGTGCGTCGAATCGATCCATGCACATCTTCGCGGCCTGTTCATACTCACTGGCCTCGATGGCTTTGAAAATGGATTTGAGAACCTTCTTGCGGTAGCGCGCCTGAAGCACGCGTTCTTCCAGCGCGCTGGCCGTGTGCGGTTTGAGCAGATAGCTGTCGAGGGCCGATTCGGCTGCCTCCGCCACTTTCACGTAGGAGCATTCCCCAGTCACCATCACGAACACGGTGGAATACGGAAGCAGCTGCGCTCGCCGAAGATCGTCGAGCAGTTCCTGGCCTGAAATCGGTGAATTGTCGAAGTGGTAGTCGCAGATGACGATGTCGAACACCTTGTTTTCGAGCTGCTGCCGGGCATCCACCACGCGGCTCGTCTGCGTCACGTGCCCAACCCCGATTCCACGCAGCATGTTGATCAGCGTGCTTCGCGACGTCGGGTTGCTGTCGATCACCAAAGCCTTGCAAGCTTCCACATCTGGGTCTGCCACTCTTCTCATCGCAGCAGTCCTGAGAGGGGTATGCCTGGCTGGCCTGCCTCGAGGAGAGAGCTGACGCCAGCCACTCGCGAGACTGGAGCTCGGGAGGCTGCTGCATCAGGCCAGCAGAAAAAGGGCAATCTGGTCATGTACATCCGATATCCAAGTTGACACCGTGGATATCGGAGCTTCGGGTGCTCGCTTGAGGTGCGACTACGCGAGTCGGGACGGTTGGTTCACTTGAAGAGATCCTTGACCCGGTCCGACCACGATTTCGAGTTCGGCGAATGCTTGTCCCCGCCTTTCTGGAACGACTCGTCGAGCTCCTTCAGCAGCTTGCGCTGGTGCTCGGTCAGCTTGATCGGCGTCTCGACCGTCACATGGCAATACAAGTCGCCCGGGTAGCTGGAGCGCAGTCCCTTGATGCCCTTGCCACGCAGTCGGAATGTCTTGCCGTGCTGGGTGCCTTCAGGCAACTCGATCTCGGCCTTGCCGGTCAACGTGGGCACCTGGATCTGTCCGCCGAGCGCCGCGGTCACGATGCTCACCGGGGCCGTGCAATGCAGATCATCACCGTCGCGTTCGAAGATGTCGTGTTGCTTGACGCGAATCTCGATGTACAGGTCGCCCGACGGCCCACCGTTGGTGCCGGGCTCGCCGTTGCCGGCAGAGCGGATGCGCATGCCTTCGTTGATGCCGGCCGGGATCTTGACCTCGAGCGTCTTGTTCTTCTTGATCCGTCCTTGCCCGTTGCAGGCGGTGCACGGTTCCGGGATCACCTTGCCAGCGCCTCGGCAGTTCGGGCAGGTTTGCTGGATGCTGAAGAAGCCCTGTCGCATCGTCACCGCGCCGGAGCCGTTGCAGGTACCGCAGACCTTCGGGCTGGTGCCGGGCTTGGCGCCCGTGCCTTTGCAGGTTTCGCAGTTCTCGTAGGCCGGAATGCGAATCTGCGTTTCCTTGCCCGCAGCCGCTTCCTCGAGGGTGATTTCCATCGCGTACGACAAGTCGCTGCCGCGAAACACCTGCTGGCCTCCGCCCCGGCGCTGACCGCCTGCAGCACCGCCGCTGAAGATGTCGCCGAAGATATCGCCGAACGCCTCGGCAAAACCGCCCATGCCATCGCCGCCGCCAGGGCGGAATCCGCCGCCCATGTTCGGGTCAACGCCCGCATGGCCGTACTGGTCGTAGGCGGCGCGCTTCTGCGGATCGGAGAGCATCTCGTAGGCCTCCTTGGCCTCCTTGAATTTCTCCTCGGCCTTCTTCGCCTCGTCACCCTGGTTGCGGTCAGGGTGGTGCTTCATCGCCAGTTTGCGATAAGCCTTCTTGATGTCTTCCTCGGCTGCGTTCTTCGCCAAGCCGAGTGTTTCGTAGTAATCGCGCTTTGCCATCGGTTCATCCGTCACGCCGCAGCGTCTGGTTCAAACGAGAACGCCGCGCAGGGTCTCGACATGCGATCGAGCACCTGACGCGGCGGAGACGTCGGGTTGCCCCGACGTCGGTTTCATGTCAATGCCGTGTCACTTCTTCTCTTTGACTTCGGTGAACTCGGCGTCCACCACGTTGTCGTCGGCAGGCTTGTCCGCAGGCGCCGCCGAGGGTGCCGCGCCAGCGGCGGCGGCTTCGGCCGCACCAGCCGCGGCTTGCGCGTCGGCATAGACCTTCTCGCCCAGCTTCTGACTGGCGGTCATCAAGGTTTCGGTCGACGCTTCGATGGTCGCCTGATCCTCGCTCTTCAGCGATTCCTCGGCCGCCTTGATGGCCGCCTCGATCTTTTCCTTTTCGCCAGCGTCGAGCTTGTCGCCGTGTTCGCCGAGGCTCTTCTTGACGCTGTGGATCATCGCGTCGGCCGAATTTCGAGCCTGGATCAGGCCGAGCTTCTTCTTGTCCTCGGCCGCGTTCAGCTCGGCGTCCTTCACCATCTGCTGGATCTCGGCTTCGGTCAGACCCGAGTTGGCCTTGATGGTGATCTTGTTTTCCTTGCCGGTGCCCTTGTCCTTGGCGCCGACGTGCAGGATGCCGTTGGCGTCGATGTCGAAGCTGACCTCGATCTGCGGCGTGCCGCGTGCCGCTGGCGCAATGCCTTCGAGATTGAACTCGCCCAGGCTCTTGTTGCCCGAAGCCATCTCGCGCTCGCCCTGGTAGACCTTGATCGTCACGGCAGGCTGGTTGTCGTCGGCGGTGCTGAAGGTCTGTGCGAACTTGGTCGGGATGGTCGTGTTCTTCTGGATCATCTTCGTCATCACGCCGCCCAGGGTCTCGATGCCGAGACTCAACGGGGTGACGTCGAGCAGCAGCACGTCCTTGCGGTCACCGGCGAGCACCTGGCCTTGAATGGCGGCACCGACAGCCACGGCCTCGTCAGGGTTCACGTCCTTGCGCGGCTCCTTGCCGAAGAACTCCTTGACCTTCTCCTGCACCTTGGGCATGCGGGTCATGCCACCGACCAGGATCACGTCGTCGATCGCGCTGACCGCGACACCGGCGTCCTTGATGGCTGTGCGGCACGGCGCGATCGTGCGTTCGATCAGGTCCTCGACCAGCGCTTCCAGTTTCGAGCGGCTGAGCTTGATGTTCAGGTGCTTCGGACCCGACGCATCGGCCGTCACGTACGGCAGATTGATGTCGGTCTGGGCGCCGCTGGACAATTCGATCTTGGCTTTCTCGGCGGCTTCTTTCAGGCGTTGCAACGCCAGCACGTCCTTGCCCAGATCGACGCCTTGCTCTTTCTTGAACTCGGTAATGATGTATTCGATGATGCGCTGGTCGAAGTCTTCACCACCGAGGAAGGTGTCGCCGTTGGTGGCCAGCACCTCGAACTGCTTCTCGCCATCGACGTCGGCGATCTCGATGATCGACACGTCGAACGTGCCGCCGCCCAGGTCATAGACGGCGATCTTGCGGTCGCCCTTTTCCTTCTTGTCCAGGCCGAAGGCCAGCGCGGCAGCCGTCGGCTCGTTGATGATGCGCTTCACGTCGAGGCCGGCGATGCGGCCGGCGTCTTTGGTGGCCTGGCGCTGCGCGTCGTTGAAGTACGCGGGCACGGTGATCACCGCTTCGGTCACCGCTTCACCGAGGTAATCCTCGGCGGTCTTCTTCATCTTGCGCAGCGTCTCGGCGCTGACCTGCT
>JARXKP010000315.1 GCA_030271615.1 Pseudomonadota bacterium | reverse complement strand
GCGCCGACGTGCGCTGGGCCTCGTGCAACATCTTCTCGACCCAGGACCACGCCGCGGCCGCGCTCGCCGCGCAAGGCACGCCGGTGTTCGCCTACAAGGGCGAGACGCTCGCCGACTACTGGGACTACACCCACCGCATCTTCGAATTCGCCGACAAGGGCCAGAAGGGCGAAGGCCCGAACATGATCCTCGACGACGGCGGCGACGCGACGCTGCTGATGCACCTCGGCCAGCGCGCCGAGAAGGACGCATCGGTGCTGAACAACCCGACCAGCGAAGAAGAAACCTGCCTTTATGCCGCCATCAAGGCCAAGCTGGCCGTCGATTCCACCTGGTACAGCCGCAAGTCGGCGCAGATCATCGGGGTCACTGAAGAGACCACCACCGGCGTGCACCGCCTGAAGGAAATGAGCGCCGCCGGCACGCTGCTGTTCCGCGCGATCAACGTCAACGACAGCGTCACGAAGAGCAAGTTCGACAACCTGTACGGCTGCCGCGAATCGCTGGTCGATTCGATCAAGCGCGCCACCGACGTGATGATCGCCGGCAAGGTCGCCTGCGTGGCCGGCTACGGCGATGTGGGCAAGGGCTCGGCGCAGGCGCTGCGGGCCCTGAGCGCGCAGGTCTGGGTCACCGAGATCGACCCGATCAACGCGCTGCAGGCCGCGATGGAAGGCTACAAGGTCGTGACGATGGAATACGCCGCCGACAAGGCCGACATCTTCGTCACCACCACGGGCAACAAGGGCATCATCCGCCACGAGCACATGGCCGCGATGAAGGACCAGGCGATCGTCTGCAACATCGGCCACTTCGACAACGAGATCGACATCGCGTCGCTCGAGAAGTACGAATGGGACGAGATCAAGCCGCAGGTCGACCATGTCAAGTTCCCCGACGGCAAGAAGATCATCCTGCTGGCCAAGGGCCGCCTCGTGAATCTGGGTTGTGCCACGGGCCACCCGAGCTTCGTGATGTCGGCCAGCTTCGCCAACCAGACGATCGCGCAGATCGAGCTGTTCACCAAGAGCAGCCAGTACGAGAACGGCAAGGTCTACGTGCTGCCCAAGCACCTGGACGAAAAGGTCGCGCGCCTGCACCTGAAGAAGGTCGGCGCGATGCTGACAGAGTTGTCCGACGAGCAGGCCAGCTACATCGGCGTGTCGAAATCCGGGCCTTACAAGCCTGACACCTACCGTTATTGAGCTGCGTTGCGCGCTGATCAATTGCTGGTGGCCCGAGGCCACGCCCCGACTCGATCAGCCGCCCAGCGGCTGATTGACCGGGGCGCCGTTCGATGGCTCGGGCCGAAAGGCTGGGCCGTGCCGCGCAAGGCGGGCGAAGACCTGCCGGACGGCTGCCAGGTCGAGGTCACCGATGACGCCGAGCTGCGCTTCGTGTCGCGCGGCGGGCTGAAGCTCGAAGCGGCACTCGACCGCTGCGGCATCACCGTCGAGGGCCTGCACTGCCTCGACGCCGGCCAGAGCACCGGCGGCTTCACCGACCTGCTGCTGCAGCGCGGCGCCGCAGATGCCGTCGGCATCGACGTCGGTCACGGACAACTGCATCCTCGGCTGGCGGCGGACCCTCGGGTGAGCTGGTACGAAGGGGTGAACGCACGCGATGTGACTGGAACGGAGTTCGCGCGGGAACATGCCGAAGCCAGCTTCGACGTGGTCACCGGTGACCTGTCGTTCATCTCGCTGACGCTGGTGCTGCCGACGTTGCGGCGCTATCTGGCGCCGAATGCCCACCTGCTGATGCTGGTGAAGCCGCAGTTCGAATTGCAGCCCGAGCACATCGGCAAGGGCGGCCTCGTGAAGGACCCGCGCAGCTTTGTCGCGGTCGAAGCGCGCATCCGCGCCGCCTGCACCGAGCAGCGATTGACGGTGTGCGATTATTTTCAAAGCTCGATCACCGGCGGCGGTCACGGCGTCACGGCGGGCAACACCGAATTCTTCGTGTGGGCCCGACCCGCCGCATAACTCCGTCGCATCCCCATGAGCAAGACACTTCCGCTGAGCCTCGAGTTCTTCCCTCCCAAGACGCCTGAAGGCGCGATCAAGCTGGAGGCCGTTCGGCATCAGCTGTACACGCTGAAGCCGGAGTTCTGCTCGGTCACATACGGTGCCGGCGGCGGCACGCAGGAAGGCACCCTGTCGACGGTGCGAGCAATACAGGCCGAGGCGGTCGAAGCGGCACCGCACTTCTCTTGCATCGGCGCCAGTGCATCCGGTGTTCGCGAACAGCTCGATGTCTTCAAGGCCGCGGGCCTGCGCCGCATCGTTGCGCTGCGTGGCGACCTGCCAAGCGGCTACGGCCGCTCCGGTGAGTTCCGCCATGCCAGCGATCTGGTCGCGTTCATCCGGCAGGAAACCGGTGATCATTTCCATATCGAGGTCGCCGCGTATCCTGAAATGCACCCGCAGGCCAGCTCGCCCCAGGCCGATTTGCAGGCCTATGCCACCAAGGTCAAGGCCGGTGCCAACGGCGCGATCACGCAGATGTTCTTCAACGCCGATGCGTACTTCCGCTTCGTCGACGACGCCCACGCACTGGGCGCCGACATCCCGATCGTGCCGGGCATCATGCCGATCACCAACGCCAGCGGCATCATGCGTTTTGCCGACAGTTGCGGCACCGAGATCCCGCGCTGGATGCGGCTGCGGCTGCTGGGTTTCGGCGATGACAGCGAGTCGATCCGGGCCTTCGGACTCGACGTCATCACGGACCTGTGCGACCAGTTGCGCACCGCCGGCGTGCCGGGCCTGCACTTCTACACGATGAACCAGTCGGCCGCCGTGCTGGAAATCTGCCGACGCCTGGGGCTTTGACCCACCAACGCAACCTCGACGGTGAGAATGACGGCTGTCCCTGAAGGAAGCCTCATGCCGATCGTTCCGAGCTACATCGCCCCGAGCCGCTTCGACGACCCGACCGCCGCCTTGGCGCAGGTGCGCGCCATCTACGAAACCAGCGTCACGCACCTGCGCGAATCGCTCCATCGCTTCGCCGGCGGGGAAACGCTGACCGAGCGGGTGCGGGCCTGCTATCCCTTTGTGCGGGTGCACACCGACACCGTCGCGCGCGCCGATTCGCGGCTGAGCTACGGCTTCGTGGCCGGCCCCGGTACCTACGAGACCACCCTGACTCGGCCTGACCTGTTCGGCAACTACTACCAGTTGCAGTTCGATCTGCTGCTGCGCAACCACCAGGTGTCACTGGAGATCGGCACCAGTGCACAGCCGATACCGGTGCATTTTTCGCTGGCCGAACACGACCACCTCGAAGGATCACTCGACCCGGCGCGCCGATTGCTCATGCGCGACCTCTTCGACCTGCCCGATCTCGGGGCCATGGACGATGGCATCGCGAACGGCACCTACGAGCCCGAGCCCGGCAAGGACGGAAAGATTCGGCAACCGCTGGCACTGTTCACGGCGCCGCGTGTCGACTATTCGCTGCACCGCCTGCGTCACTACACCGGCACCGCACCCGAGCACTTCCAGAACTTCGTGCTGTTCACGAACTACCAGTTCTACATCGACGAGTTCGTGCGCCTCGGCCACGAGACCATGAGCAGTGCGGCCAAGGCGCAGGACTACATCGCCTTCGTCGAACCCGGCAACGTGATCTCGCGCCGCAAGGGCCTGCCGCCGCAGCCCGGCGACGACCTGGGCACCGCCCCGCCGCGGCTACCGCAGATGCCCGCGTACCACCTGGTGCGCGCCGACGGCAGCGGCATCACGATGGTCAACATCGGCGTCGGCCCGGCCAACGCCAAGACCATCACCGACCACATCGC
>JARXKP010000314.1 GCA_030271615.1 Pseudomonadota bacterium | reverse complement strand
GTGATGCCCTGTTCGCGCTCGGCTTCGAGGCCGTCGGTCAGCAGCGACAGGTCGATCGGCGCGCCAGCGGCTTTCTTCTCGAGTGTGTCGAGCTGGTCGGCGAGGATCGCGCGGCTGTCGAACAGCAGGCGACCGATCAGCGTGCTCTTGCCGTCATCGACGCTGCCGGCGGTGAGGAAGCGCAGGGCGCGGTGGTCAGCGACTTTCATCGCAGTTTCTTGACGGTCTTTGAGGGTTGCAGCAGACATCAGAAATAGCCTTCTTTCTTGCGCCGTTCCATCGAGGCGTCGGAGGTGCGGTCGTCCATGCGGGTGGCGCCACGTTCGCTGACGGTCACCTGCAGCGTCTCGGCGACGATCTCGGTGGCGTTGGTGGCCGGGCTCTCGACCGGGCAGGTGCAGGTCATGTCACCGACGGTGCGGAAGCGCACCTGTGCGGTTTCGACGGTCTCGCCGGCTTCGGGTGGCGTGACTTCGGTCAGCGGCACGAGCAGGCCCTTGCGACGGATCACCTGGCGGTCGTGGGCGAAGTACAGGCTCGGCAGCGGAATGTTCTCGCGGGCCAGGTACAGCCACACGTCGAGCTCGGTCCAGTTGCTGATCGGGAACGCGCGCATGTGCTCGCCCGGCTTGATGCGGGTGTTGAACAGCGTCCACAGTTCGGGCCGCTGCTCCTTCGGCTGCCATTGGCCGAAGCTGTCGCGGTGGCTGAAGATGCGTTCTTTCGCGCGCGCCTTTTCCTCGTCGCGGCGGGCGCCGCCCATCAGCACGTCGAAGCGATGTTCCTCGATCGCTTCGAGCAGCGCCACCGTCTGATGGCCGTTGCGCGATTCGAGCGGGTGGGCGAGGCGCACCGTGCCGCGCTTGATCGAATCCTCGAGGTGCCCGACGACCAGTCGCTCGCCCATTTCGGTCACGCGCTTGTCGCGGAACTCGATCACCTCGGGAAAATTGTGGCCGGTGTCGACGTGCAGCAGCGGGAAGGGCAGGCGACCCTTGAAGTCGTTCGGATTGTTCGGGTCGACCTTGGTCTTGAAGGCCTTCTCGGCCAGACGCAGCACCACGCATGAGTCCTTGCCGCCCGAAAACAGCAGCGCCGGACGCTCGAACGCGGCGACGGTTTCGCGCAGGATGAAGATGGCTTCTTCTTCCAGCCAGTCGAGGTGGGTCTGGTCCAGTTCAGGGAGCAACTGCTCCACGCTGACGGCGGCATTCATGGTCTGTCTCCGATCATCGATACGGCGCCCTCAGGCGCGCTTTCCTTCACGTGCAATCCGCACTCCTTGGCCTTCTCGTCCTCCCACCACCAGCGGCCGGCGCGGAAGTCTTCGCCCACCGCGATGGCGCGGGTGCACGGTGCGCAGCCGATGCTGGGCATGAACTCGTCGTGCAGCGGGTTGTAGGGAACGTCGTTGGTGACGACGTGGTGCCAGACGTCGTTCCAGGTCCAGTCGGCCAGCGGGTTGAACTTGATGCGGCCCTGGCCATCGTCCTCGTTGAACGGAACGATGGCACGGGTGTTCGACTGCTCACGGCGCAGGCCCGTGACCCAGGCGCTGCGGCCGGCCATCATGCGCGCCAGCGGCTCCATCTTGCGGATACCGCAGCAGGCCTTGCGCAGCTCCAGGCTCTGGTACATCGCGTCCTGGCCATTCGTCGCAACGAAATGAACGACCAATTCATTCACCGGCTTGAACACCTCGACGGCCAGGCCGTAGCGCTGTTCGATGCGCGGGATCAGTGCCAGCGTCTCGGTGTGCAGCATGCCGGTGTCCAGCGTCGCGATCGCGATGCCCTGGGGCCCACCCAGACCATGGCGTGCGATCAGGTCGGTCAGCACCATGTCCTCGACGCCGAGGCTGGTCGACTGGACGATGCGGCCACCATGGGCCGTCGCGGCTTCCTTCAGCATCGCGACGGTATGGGCCAACCGATCTTCGAAGCCCGGCGTCTTGCGGGCGTACAGGTCGATCGCGCTCATGGGTACACCCTTCGCACTTCGTGCTGTCCCGCCAAGCGGGAGCATTCGCCCTTGGGGCGGCCCTGCGGGCTCATATCGACGCTCCGGCGTTCACGAAGTCAGCCGCCGAATCGGCCTCGGATTCCGGACGTGCAAACCGCGGACGGTGCTCCTGCACATCGCCCTGGTAGAAACCGGGGAAGAAGGTCAGCGCGCGCTCGGCCGCTTCGCGCGACTGGTCGGCGCGCAGCACCACGGCATCGAAGCCGGTGCGCTGCAGCAGGGGAAGCATGTCGACCAGCACCTCGCCAAGCGCGCGAATCTCGCCCTGGAACCGGTAGCGCGAGCGCAGCAGGTGCGCCTGGCTGTAGGCGCGGCCGTCGACCCATTTCGGGAACCGCAGTGCGATCAGGCCCAGCCGCGGCAGATCGGATTCGAGTTCGCGGACATCCTGGTCGTTCTCGACGATCACGCCGACCGGCATGCCGGCGGGCCAGTGGTGGCACACGCTGTGCCACTGCAGCCAGGTCAGCAGCAGATTCGGCTTCGGGGTGATGGTGACCATCGGGCCGTCATCGCCGTGGACGGTGTGCCAGGGGTCCTGGGCGTACTGGATGAATTTCATGGGGATCGTCCTCAGTCCGCGCGCGTGGCGTCGATGGTCGATTCGCGGGCCGTCGATCGGCGCACGGCATTGGTCGCGACCTTGAACGGGTCGAGCCCGATGCGCCTGACGGTGTCGATGAAGCGTTCGCTGCCCTGGCGCTGCGCCTGGTAGGTGTCGATCACGGCCTCGATCGCGTCGGCCGCTTCGTCGGCAGCGAACGACGGGCCGATCACCCTGCCGGCAATCGGGCCGCCGCTGATGGCCGATCCGTCGGAGCCGCCGAGCGTGATCTGGTACCACTCGGCGCCGTCCTTGTCGACGCCCAGGATGCCGATGTGGCCGCTGTGGTGGTGGCCGCAGGAGTTGATGCAGCCGCTGATGTGCAGGTCGATGTCGCCGATGTCGTAGAGCTCGTCGATCTCTGAATAGTGCTGCGTGATCTCTTCGGCGATCGGGATCGAGCGCGCGTTGGCCAGCGCGCAGAAATCGCCGCCCGGGCACGCGATCATGTCGGTCAGCAGGCCGATGTTCGGCGTCGCGAAGCTCGCACTGCGAGCGGCTTCCCACAGCGCCGGCAGATCGGATTCGATCACCCAGGGCAGCACCAGGTTCTGGTCGTGCGAGACGCGCAGCTCGCCGTGGCTGTAGCGGTCGGCCAGATCGGCGGCCAGCTCCATCTGCGCGTCGGTGATGTCGCCGGGCGCCTGGCCGGTGCGCTTCAACGACAGCGTGACCGCGCGGTAGCCGCTGAGCTTGTGGGCATGCACATTGCGCTGAATCCAGCGGCTGTAGCTGGCAGGCAGATCAGCAGGCATCGGAATGCCGGCCGACGGTCGCGCGGCAACGCCTGCCGGGATCACGAAGCTGGCATTGACGCGGTCGAATTCGGACTGCGGAATGATGTGCGCGGTGCCGTCTGCATCTCGCTCGAGGATGTTGCGGAACTCCTCGTTCACGTCGTCGACGAAGCGCTGGCCTTCGGCCTTGACCAGGATCTTGATGCGCGCCTTGTAGATGTTGTCGCGCCGGCCGTAGCGGTTGTAGACGCGCACCACGGCTTCGATGAAGACGAGGATCTGCTGCCAGGGCAGGAACTCGCGGAACACTGTGCCGATGACCGGCGTGCGGCCCATGCCGCCTCCGACCAGCACCTTGAAGCCGACCTCGCCGGCCTCGTTCTTCAGCAGGTGCAGCCCGATGTCGTGCCAGCCGATCGCGGCGCGGTCTTCACTGGCTCCAGTGACGGCGATCTTGAACTTGCGCGGCAGGAACGCGAACTCCGGGTGCAGCGTGCTCCACTG
>JARXKP010000313.1 GCA_030271615.1 Pseudomonadota bacterium | reverse complement strand
GCGACATCAAGGACCCGACGCAGAACATCGTCTGGGTCACGCCCGAAGGCGGCGGAGGCCCGAACTACGCGGGCATGTAGTGCTGGTACACGGGTTGCGTGCGCCGAAATGGCGATGACGCTGCGATACACTCGCGGCCGCTAGGAGAGAGCCGGATTGCTTGCGCAGTCGGGCCGCCGAAGGCGCAAGGCGACTCGGGAACGAGACGCTCCAACGCTCAGGCAAAAGGACTGGCAACACGCCGACCGAAAGGACGGCGTTCCTCGCTGAAGAGAGGCCCACCCCGAGTGGGTCCACCGAAGGGGCAAGCGTTCGGCCGCGTTGTGGTCGACGTCAATCTCTCAGGTAAAGCGGACAGAGAGGGCATCGCGGGCCAGGCATCCATCGGATGCGTGGCTGCTCGAGTCATTGCCCCCTGGAAACGTCCATGTCCGCCACTGATCTGCTGAAGACACCGCTGCACGACCTGCACCTCGAACTGGGCGCCCGCATGGTCCCCTTTGCCGGCTACAGCATGCCGGTGCAGTACCCCGCCGGATTGATGTCTGAACACCTTCACTGTCGCGCTTCTGCCGCACTGTTCGACGTGTCGCACATGGGCCAGTTGAAGATCACCGGCGACACCGCCGCCGCAGCGCTCGAGTTGCTGATTCCGATCGATGTGATCGGCATGGCCCCCGGCCAGCAACGCTACGGCTTCTTCACCGATGACCACGGCGGCATCCTCGACGACCTGATGCTGACGCACAACCGTCCCGGCGACCGAAGCGAATGGCTGCTGATCGTCAACGCGTCCAACAAGGACGCCGACACCGCGCACCTGCAGGCGCGCATTGGCCAGCGCTGCACGGTGCAGCCTCGCCCCGATCTGGCGCTGCTGGCGCTGCAAGGCCCGCAGGCGGTGACCGCACTCGCACGGCTGAACCCGGCCGTCGCAGCCCTCGGCTTCATGACCGGTGCGGCCGTGACCTTGAACGGTGCACCCTGCTTTGCCACGCGCTCGGGATACACCGGCGAAGACGGCTTCGAGATCTCGGTGCCAGCCGCTCAGGCTGAAGCACTGGCGCGCGCGCTGCTGGCCCAGCCCGAGGTGCGACCCGCCGGGCTCGGCGCGCGCGACACGCTGCGCCTCGAAGCCGGCCTGTGCTTGCATGGCAACGACATCGACACCGCCACCACTCCGATCGAAGCCGGGTTGATGTGGGCGATCCAGAAGGTGCGCCGATCGGGTGGCGCACGCGCCGGCGGCTACCCGGGCTCGGCGGTCATCGATGCGCAGATCGCCAGCGGCACGACGCGCCGCCGCGTCGGTCTGGTCGGCCTCGACCGGGCGCCCGTGCGACCCGGCACAGCGATCGTCGATGCCGGCGGCGCATCGCTCGGCATCGTCACGAGCGGCACGCTCGCACCCACCGCGAACCGGCCGATCGCGATCGCCTACCTGCCCAACGATCACCTCGCGATCGATCACGAGGTGTACGCCGAAGTGCGCGGCAAGCGCCTGCCGATGCGGGTGACGGCGCTGCCGTTCGTGCCGCACCGCTACGTCCGGACGCCTGCGCGCTGAACATCGACCCCTTCCCAATCTCGAACTCACGCATCTTCAACAGGAGTCCCCGATGACCATCCTCTACACCGCCGACCACGAGTGGATCGACACCACCGAGCCGACCGCCGCCATCGTCGGCATCACCGTGCATGCGCAGGACGCGCTGGGCGACGTCGTCTTCGTCGAGTTGCCCGAAGTCGGCGCCTCGTTCACCCAGGGTGACGTGGCCGGCGTCGTCGAATCGGTCAAGGCCGCCGCCGATCTGTACATGCCGGTCAGCGGCGAGGTCATCGAGGTCAACGAGGCGCTGCGCGCCGATCCGTCGCTCGCCAACAGCGACCCGCTCGCCAGCGGCTGGTTCTTCAAGGTCAAGGTGTCCGATGCGTCGCAGTTCGGCGATCTGATGGACGGCGTCGCCTACGACGCGCTGGTCAAGAACTCCTGATTTTTTTCCTGCATCCCTGCGCCGCAGGGACTGCACCTCCGTACATGGCGACTCGCCCACGGCTTCGGTGATCACACCCGGCCGGCGAGGTTCGCCCCAAAAAGGTCGCAACCATGTTGATGTCCGCCCGCCCCTCTCTCGCGAAAACGTCCCTCGCTGAACTCGAGAACCCCACCGAGTTCGCCGCGCGCCACATCGGCGTCACCGAAGCCGACGAGCAGCACATGCTGTCGGTGATCGCACCCGACATGCCCCATTTCACCCGCCGCGCGCTGATCGAGGCCATCGTGCCGCGCTCCATCGCACGCGCCCGACCGATGGTGCTGCCGGAACCGCTCGGCGAGGCGCAGGCGCTGGCCGAGCTGCGCACGATCGCCGACAAGAACCGCGTCCTCAAGAGCTTCATCGGCCAGGGATATCACGGCACCCACACGCCAGGCGTCATCCTGCGCAACATCCTGGAAAACCCCGCCTGGTACACCGCCTACACGCCGTACCAGGCCGAGATTTCGCAAGGTCGACTGGAAGCGCTGCTGAACTTCCAGACCATGGTCTGCGACCTGACCGGCATGGCGATTGCCAACGCGTCGATGCTCGACGAGGCCACCGCGGCCGCCGAGGCAATGACGCTGGCCAGGCGCAGCGTGAAGTCGAAGAGCGACACCTTCGTCGTGGCTGGCGACTGCCACCCGCAGACCATCGAGGTCATCCAGACGCGCGCCGCGCCGCTGGGCCTGAAGGTGGTGCTGGCCCACTCGGCCGCCGAGTGGGATGCACTGATCGAAGGCGGCGACTATTTCGCCGCGCTCGAACAAGTGCCCAGCACCAGCGGCGCGCTGCACGACCTGCGCAGCGATGCCGAACGGATCCACCGGCACCAGGCCGCCTTCATCGTCGCGGCCGACCTGCTGGCGCTGACGCTGATCGTGCCGCCGGGCGAGATCGGTGCTGACATCGCACTCGGCACCACGCAGCGCTTCGGCGTGCCGATGGGCGCCGGCGGCCCGCATGCGGCCTACCTCGCTTGCCGCGACGAGTTCAAGCGGTCGATGCCGGGAAGGCTGGTCGGTGTCAGTGTGGACGCCCACGGCGCGCCGGCCCTGCGGCTGGCGTTGCAGACGCGCGAGCAGCACATCCGCCGTGAAAAGGCGACCTCGAACATCTGCACCGCGCAGGTGCTGCTGGCGGTGATCGCCAGCATGTATGCCGTCTACCACGGCCCGGTGGGCCTGAAGCGCATTGCGCAGCGCGTGGCCCGCTACACCGCCGTGCTGGCGCAGGGCTTGAAGGACCTGGGCTGCCAGGTGCGCTCGACCACCGCATTCGACGCGTTGACGCTCGATACCGGCGCCGACACCGCAGCGCTCGCCGAGCGCGCCCGCGCCCACGGCATCAACCTGCGCCGCTACCCGCAGTGGGGTGACACGATGTTGGGCATCGCGCTCGATGAAACCACCACGCGCGACGACATCGTCGCGCTGTGGCAGGTGTTCGCCGAGCCGGGGCGGGCTGCGCCTTCGCTGGCGCTGTTCGATCAGGACATCGAGCTGTTGATCCCGCCGGACATGCGCCGCACCAGCGCCTTCCTCACGCACCCGGTGTTCAACACCCACCACAGCGAAACCGAAATGCTGCGCTACCTCCGCAGCCTGTCCGACAAGGACCTGGCGCTCGATCGCACGATGATCCCGCTGGGCTCGTGCACGATGAAGCTCAACGCCACCAGCGAGATGATCCCCATCACCTGGCCCGAATTCGCGAACGTGCACCCGTTCGCACCCGCCGACCAGCTCGAAGGCTACGACTTGCTGCGTCGGCAGCTCGAAGCGTGGCTGTGCCAGGCCACCGGCTACAGCGGCGTCAGCCTGCAGCCCAACGCCGGCTCGCAGG
>JARXKP010000312.1 GCA_030271615.1 Pseudomonadota bacterium | reverse complement strand
CGGCTGCGCTCATCGCGTTGATCGGCCGCGTGAATGCACGCGCCAGGATCGCGGCCAGCAGCAGGCAGGCGAGACACAGCCCCAGCACGATCTGCAGGATCGCGGTGCCGAGCTGACGGGCCTGCGCGACCACTTCGGCCAGCGGCTGTGCCAGACCGAGGACCAGCCTCTGCTCGTGCGACGGCACGTCGACATTCTGCCCGATGAAGGCGGCGACCACCGGATCACTGCCGAGGTTCAGGTCGGTCGCGTCGAAGACGACATGCTCCCGCTTCCCCTCGACGACTTCGCGTGTCGGCGTGAATTCATCCTGGATCAGCATCCGCCGGCCCTTGTCGAAGCCGAAGGCGCGGCTCGCGTCCGGATGGATCAGGATGTCACCGTCGTCGTTCGCCAGAAACAGCTTGAACGACTTCGGCAGGTCGGCTGCCAGCAGCGCGAACATGCCGTTCAGGTCGACGTTGATCACCACGACACCCAGCGCGATCCCGCGCGCGTCGGTGACCGGCGAGGCCAGTTGCAGTGCCGGCTGATCGAGTCCGGCAGAGGTGCCGCGTTCGTGATTGACCGCGATCTCGGACAGGTAGGACTCACCCGCCCTCAGCTTCAGGGTCTCGGCGACATACGGCAGGTGGCCCTTCTCCTGCAGGTCATCGCCGGTGACTTCGATCGCCTTGTCCCCCTGCCGATCCACCCGGACCCGCTCCAGGCCGTGTTCGCTGGCAGAGATCAGGCGGAGCTGGAAATAGGACGGATTGGCGGACATCATCAGCCCGAACAGCGCGGTCATCTGACGCGCCTGCGCGACGTCGTTCTGTTGCAGTACCGACACGGCGGCGGGGTGGTTGGCCAGCACCTTGAGGTTGCGTGCGATCTCCTGCCGCGACAGCGTGATGCGTCGCGCCAGCACCTGTGTCGAGGTCAGCAACTTGTCCTGGGCCGACTCGACCAGCAACTGGCGGCTGGCCCGGTAGGCGTACAGGCCGGTCAGACCGGCGGTCAGGGCGCCCACCATGGCCAGCAGCAGCGCCAGCTTTCCGGCCATGCCGAGCTTCATGGCGCCAGCACCCTGCTCGCACGATCGCCCGACACGATCCGGCTCCACAACAGGTTGCGGCGTTCTTCGCTTTCAACCGGCTCCAGCCACCGCAGACGGTCGCCGGCACGGTCCTCGACCGAGGCCGAGGTCGTGTTGGCCAGACCTTGCCGCGCCGTCAGCACCCGGCTGGGCTCGTTCTCGAGCAGGTAGTCGATCCACGCGCTGGCGAGCCGCGGGTTGCTGGCACTGCGGGTCATCGCCCAGCAGTCCAGCCACGCGAGGGCGCCTTCCTTGGGAATGGCGTAGCCGACGTCGATGCCCGCGGTCTTGAACAACTGCAATTGCTGCTTGCCGAAGTTGGCGAACAGCAGCGCTGCGTGGCGGCTCTTGAACAACGCGACCGATTCATCGGGCTGCGTGTAGAAGCCGGTCACGTTGCGACGCAGAGCGATCAACCGCTCGACCGCCAGGGGCCAGTGCTCGGACTCCAGCTTGAACGGTGATTTCAGCCCCAGCACCTGAGCCGCCAGCGAGAAGTTGTGGGTGCCGCCGTTGTAGGCGATCACCTTGCCGCGGTAGCGCTCGTCCCACAACGCCGCGATCGAGTCGGGCGCGGGCTGGATCTGCTGGCGGTCGTAGATCAGGCCCATCTCGGAGTAGGTGTACGGAATGGCGTAGACCGTGCCGCCGTGAACGATGCCCGGGATCGTTCGCAGGTCGCGAAAGCGAGGCCGTTGCCGGGCCAGATTCGGCAGCGCCTCGATCGCGATCCCGACCACCAGGTTCTTGCGGATGTAGCGCTGCAGTTCGGCCGTGTTCACTGCAAACACGTCGAAGTCCTGTGCGTTGTTCAGGGCGATCTTTTTCCACAGGTCCAGGTCGGAGTCGATGTACGTGACTTCGACCTTGCTGTTCGTGCGCTGCTCGAACGTCTTGACGATGTCGGGATCGGCGTAGCCGGGCCAGGCGAGCACGCGCAACGTGTCGGCAGCGCGTGCCGCCACCGGAACCAGGGCCGCGACCGCGCTACAGAATTGCCGACGATTGAGGGACAGGAATTTCATCCGAGCTTGAATGTGCGGGGGGCGCGTCGAAGCCGCTTCAGCGTGCACCCTGCCTTGCTGCACATGACGCCGTGTCCAGCCGAATACAAGAAGTCGCGATGCGTTCCAGGCTGCGCCTGCAGCGGTCGGAGTTCATGTCGAGTCGGCGGTCGGGCCGGTGCTGGGCGAGAAAAAAAAGGCCATGTCGGAGATTTCGGCACCCGGGATGCCTTCTTGAGCCGCCATGTCGGGCCCACCGCCCGCCGCATCCTCCGTGTCCGGGCTGAGCGAGGTCGTTGCGAGAAGACGGACCGGCATCAACCTCGAAGCGCTCTGATTCGCCAGCAATTAAAGGAGATGTGTCCGAGGGTAATCGGCAGCAGACTGTTTATGGCTCGCAGCGGACGATGCGGCAAGCCCGGAATGTCAGTTCGGGAATCACGGGAGAGTCGATTGCTGCAGAGAACGATATTGATCGTCGACGACAACCCGGAGAACCTGACCGTCCTGGGTGAATTGCTGTGCGAGCGGTACAAGGTTCGTGCCGCGAACTCCGGCGCCCGGGCATTGCAGCTGGCACTTCAGGCGCCTCTGCCGGACCTGATCCTGCTCGACATCATGATGCCGGTCATGAATGGCTACGAGGTGCTCGAGCGGTTGCGTGAATCGGACGACGCGCGCGACATTCCGGTCATCTTCACGACCGCCATGGATGCCGATGAAGACGAGCAGCGCGGCATCGTTCTCGGCGCGGTGGACTACATCACCAAGCCGCTCAGACCGGCCATCGTTCTCGCGCGGGTGCATGCTCACCTGGAGCTCAAGCTCGCCCGCGATCGGCTGCAGCGGGCCAACGATTCGCTCGAAGCCGAAATCACCCGCCGGATGCGCGAGAACCTGATGATTCAGGAGGTCACGATCCGGGCCCTGGCGAGGCTGGCCGAAACGCGCGACAACGAAACCGGCAACCACATCCTGCGCACCCAGCACTATGTGCATGCGCTGGCCCGGCGCGTGAGTTCGCATCCACGTTTTGCGGCCGAGCTCGACGAGCAGAGCATCTCGCTGATCGCCAAGTCGGCGCCGCTGCACGACATCGGAAAGGTCGGAATTCCCGACAGCGTGCTGCTCAAGCCGGGCAAGCTGTCGGCCGAGGAGTGGGCAATCATGAAGACCCACGCAGCGCTGGGCGCCGACGCGATCAGCCGGGCCGAAGCAGACACCCACGAGCCGGTGAAGTTCCTCGAGTTCGCCAAGCAGGTGGCCCGCAACCACCACGAGCGATGGGACGGCGGCGGCTATCCGGACGCCCTGGTGGGCGACGCCATTCCGCTGGCCGCCCGCCTGATGGCGTTGGCCGATGTCTTCGACGCACTGATCTCGGCGCGGGTCTACAAGAAGGCATTCACCTTCGATGAGGCGCGCGAACTTATGGCCGAGTAGCGGGACAAGCACTTCGATCCCGACCTGCTGGACGCCTTTCTGGCGGGGTTCGACGAGTTCTGCGACATCGCACGGCGGCACCCCGACCACGATGTCGCGACGCAAGAGACCGCCTTGTCGACCGACCCGGCGACGACCGGCACCGGGCCAGCCACCGTCTGACCGGAACGCGGGATGGAGTCTGCTTCGGATCGCGGATCTCCTGTGGATGCAAGGCATCGCGGCGCACTGCGCATCGCGCTCATCTATGCGTTGACCGGGTCGCTGTGGATCCTCGGCTCGGATTGGCTGCTCGGCAAGCTGGTGCGCGATCCCGCTTGGGTGGTCCAGGCCGGCGCCATCAAGGGCTGGGTCTTCATCG
>JARXKP010000311.1 GCA_030271615.1 Pseudomonadota bacterium | reverse complement strand
TTCGCGCGCCCCGGTTTCACCCAGAAAGGACAGACCATGCAAACCACTTCCTCCGGACTGCAATTCGAAGACACGATCGACGGCACCGGCGAAGAGGCGGTCTCCGGTCAGCATGTCAGCGTGCATTACACCGGCTGGCTCTATAGCAACGGCGTCAAGGGCGCCAAGTTCGACAGCAGCAAGGATCGGGGCGATCCGTTCAAGTTCTATCTGGGTGCCGGACAGGTCATCCGCGGCTGGGACGAAGGCGTGGTGGGCATGCGGGTCGGCGGTTCACGGGTGCTGGTGATTCCGCCCGAACTGGGCTACGGCGCGCGCGGTGCAGGTGGCGTGATTCCACCCAACGCGACGCTGATGTTCGAGGTCGATCTGCTCGACGTCTGAGCGACGAGACGCAGCGCACGGCAGCAGAACAAATCAACGGCACGGGCATGTCGATCCAGTACGACATCATCCACACCACGGTGTACCGCTACAAGGAGCCGGTGAGTTTCGGCGAGCATCGCGTGATGTTCCGGCCGCGTGACAGTCACGACCTTCGCGTGCTCGCCACCGACCTCCAGGTCAGTCCGGAAGCCATCGTGCGGATGATCCAGGACCCGCACTCGAACTCGGTCGCCTTGGTTCAACCGCTGAAGTCGGCGCTCGAATTGCGCATCGTCTGCTCCTTCACCATCGAACACGCGCAAACCAACAACCTGGAATTGCCGGTGTCGAAGGTGGGCGAATTCTTTCCGTTCGCATACTCGCCCGAAGAGCGCTTCGACCTCGAGATGTACCTGCGCCCCCATCACGACGATCCGCAGGGCGAGCTGATGGCCTGGGCCCGCCAGTTCATGCGCACCGACGGCCCGACTCGCACACGCGATCTGCTCGTTGCGATGAACGAACACATCCGCAACCACGTCGTTTACCGCAGTCGCGAGGAAGAAGGCACGCAAACGCCCCTGGTCACGCTGCAACTGGGCAGCGGCACCTGTCGCGACTTCGCGCTGCTGATGATGGAAGCTGCCCGTCGGCTGGGCGTGGCGACCCGTTTCGTTTCGGGCTACATCTACGACCCGGCGCTCGACACCATCGCGCCCGATGGCGACGACGGGAGCCTCGATGGCACCGGGGTCACCCAGGGTGCCGGCAGCACGCATGCCTGGCTCCAGGCCTATCTGCCGGGCGCCGGATGGGTACCGTTCGATCCGACCAACAACCTGCTGGGCGGCAACCAGCTGATTCGTGTCGGTGTCGCACGCGACCCGAGCCAGGCCGCACCGGTGTCGGGCAGCTGGTACGGCGCGGCTGATGCGTACCTGGGCATGGACGCGTCGGTGCTCGTACGTCGTGTCGAGTCCGCGGGCTGGCGGCGCGAGCGTCCTGTCGCAGCCGACATGCTCGACGCGTAGGAATCGTCTGACGGGCGCTGCGTGGTTTGGACGGCAAGACACGCAGTGGCTGGTCGCGAAAATACAGATAGATTCCGCACGCAGGTTTCACCTGTGCGACCACTCCCTTTCGGCAGCACCCTCAACTCGCATCCTTACCGCCACGCAGCACGCATGGGACACCTGAAAACCTACATCGTCGAAGACAGCCCGGTCATTCGCGAGAATTTGATCGCTGCGCTGGAGGAGTTGGTGAGCGTCGACATCGTCGGCACCGCCGCCGACGAGAACACGGCGGTGCAGTGGCTGTCGAGCGACGCCAACGCTTGCGACCTGATGATCGTCGACGTGTTCCTGGCACAAGGCTCAGGGCTCGGCGTGCTGAAAGCGGCTCGGCACCACGAGAAGCCAACCAAGTTGGTGGTGCTCAGCAACTACGCCACCGCGGACATGCGGCGCAAGTGCATCGAACTCGGTGCTGATCGGGTGTTCGACAAGTCGAACGAAATCGATGCCTTGATGTCCTACTGCCTGCGCCTCTCGGCTGGCGACTCCGGCAACAGCGGTTTCAGTGCCCTGTCCTGAGCGGACACGATGGCCGGTCGGCGCCCGCACCTCTACTGGATCAACCCGGCCTTCAGCGCGTAGTAGGTCAGATCGCTGTTCGATTCGAGCTTCATCTTTTCCATCACGCGGGTGCGGTACGTGCTGACCGTCTTCACGCTCAATGACATGCTGATGGCCATGGTGCCGATCGCCTCTCCCTTCGCCAGTCGAAGAAAGACCTGCAATTCCCGCTCGGAGAGCAATTCATGAGGCAGCTTCTCGCCCCCACCGGCCAAGCCGTCGGCCAGCAATTCCGCGACACCCGAGGTGATGTACTTGCGGCCGCGGAACACCGTGCGGATCGCCTTGGCAATTTCCTCGGGTTCGCAGTCCTTGTTGAGGTAGCCGGCGGCGCCCTGCTTCAGCATCGTCGTCGCGTAGTGCTGTTCGGGGAACCCGCTCAGGATCAGCACCGGCAGCTCCGGCGCACGCGCCTTGATCGCGGCCAGCACCTCGACACCGCTCTGGTCGGGCATCGAGAGATCGACCAGCATCACGTCGACCCCGCCGGCACGAACGATATCGAGCGCATCACGCCCGTTCGAGGCTTCCGCGACCACCGTCAACCCGATCTCTTCGGACAGGAATTGGCGCAGCCCGGTGCGCACGATGGCGTGGTCGTCGACGATGGCAACACGAATCATGGTGACGAGGATCATTCCGAAGCAGGAAAGGTCGAGTTTAGGGGCGAGCCATGTCGCTGACACCGTTCGAGCGTTTCTGGCACAGCACATTCGCATTCCCGATGGCGTGCGTGGCCGCGCTGGCCTTGCTGGTGATCAGCGAGGTGTCCTTCCGGCGCGCCTCGAACTCGATGTACGAACTGGAGGCGATGGCTGCCGCTCGGACCGACATCCAGTCGCTGTGGCGCCAGCTGGTCGATGCGGAGACCGGGCAGCGTGGCTACCTGCTGACCGAACGCCCGGAATATCTGAAGCCCTATCGCGAGTCGCTCGAGCACGTCGATGCGTCGATTCGCTCGCTCGACAGCTACTACCGAGGGCATCCACAGGATGCGGCCTTGATGAGCCGGTTGGCCGGCCTGAGCAAGGACAAGCTCTCGGAGCTGTCGACGACGCTGCGGTTGCACGATCAGGGCAGCAACACGGCCTGGCGCGAATTGCTGATGACCAACATCGGCCAGGAAAAGATGGAGGCCATCCGGACCACGGCGCAGCAACTGCTTGAAACTGAAAGCCAGCGCGTTGCCGCCAGACGCGTCGACGTGCATCGCACACTGATGCTGAACCGAGTCGGCGTCGGCCTGACGACGCTGGTCAGCCTGCTGGCGCTGTTGCTGTACTTTCGGAAATCAACGCTGTTATCGCGGGTGCAACAAGAGCAGAAGAAGGCGGTGCAGGTCGAACGCGACCGCCTGGAAGCCGAGGTCAGGAACCGAACTGCGCAACTCACCGAGCTCGCCCAGCATTTGCAGACCGCACGCGAGGACGAGCGCAGCCGACTGGCGCGTGAACTGCACGACGAGCTCGGCGCCTTGCTGACCGCAGCCAAGCTCGATGCCGCGAGATTGAAGGCCCGTCTGGGCGAGATGACGCCCGAGGTGGCAGAGCGCCTGCTGCACCTGAACAAGCTCCTCAACGACGGCATCGCGCTGAAGCGACAGATCATCGAGAACCTGCGTCCCTCGTCGCTCAGCAACCTCGGCCTGGTGGCCGCACTCGAGATCGTCACCCGCGAATTCGCGGCTGCCTCGGGATTGCGTGTGCACGCCGTCCTGGAAGCGGTCGAGCTCAGCAGTGCGGGTGAACTGACCACCTATCGATTGGTCCAGGAAGCGTTGACCAACATCGCCAAGTACGCGAAAGCCACCGACGTGTGGGTGGAACTGTCGCGGCACGAGGCCGTCGCCACGATCTCGGTGCGCGACAACGGCTGCGGCTTCGACACCCACGCGCCCCAC
>JARXKP010000025.1:18857-20542 GCA_030271615.1 Pseudomonadota bacterium | reverse complement strand
GGCGCGCGCGAGCGAAACATCATGCTGCAGTTCCTGATCGAGGCGATCGTCATCTCGGCCATCGGCGGTGCCATCGGCGTGGCCGGCGGGCTGGCGACGGCGGCCACGATCGGCGCGTTCGGCACGCCGGTCCAGTATTCCCTCTTCCCGGTGCTGCTGGCCTTCGGGTGCGCCTTCGGCACCGGCCTGGTGTTCGGCTACCTGCCGGCCCGCAAGGCAGCCCGGCTCGACCCGGTGGTCGCGCTGGCTGCGGAATGACACGCTCCCGAACCATGCCCACATCTGCTTCCATCGCCTTCACCGGAACGCGCAGCGCGGCGCTGCGGATCGCCCTCGCGGCTGCGTTCAGCCTCGTCGGCTGCGCGACACCGATCGACAGCACCCGCCCGACCATCGACCTGCCCGCGCACTGGAACGAGATCGCGCCCGGCAGCAGCGTGCTGCAGCGCGACTGGTGGCGCGGCTTCCAGTCGGCCGAGCTGGAGCAGCTGATCGACGCGGCGCAAGCCGGCAGCCCGACGCTCGCGATCGCCGCCGAGCGCGTGCAGCAGGCCGAGATCTCGGTGCGCAGTGCCGGGGCGACGCTGTTCCCGTCAATCGGCGTCGGCGGCAGCACCGGCGCCCAGCGCAGCGACCCGTCGGGCGCCAGCGCGAGAACCAGCAAGTCAACCAACGTGTCGCTGGGCGTCAGCTACGAGGTCGATCTGTGGGGCCGGCTCGCCGCCGGCGTGAAGGGCGCCGAAGCCACGTTGGCCGTCAGCCGCTACGACCTCGAGACTTCCCGGCTGTCGCTGACGACCGGCGTCGCCAACGCGTACTTCCAGGTGCTGGCGCTGCGCATGCGGCTGGTGATCGCACACGAGAACCTCGCGATCGCCGAGCGCGTGTTCAAGATCGTCGATTCGCGCCATCGCAACGGTGCGGCCTCGGCGCTGGACGTGAGCCGGCAGCGCATCACCGTGATGTCGCAGCGCGCCACGCTGGAGCCGCTGGAAATTCAAGAGCGCCAGACCGTCACCGCCCTCGCCATCCTGCTCGGCCGCGCACCGCAGACGCTGCAGGTCGAGACACGCAGCTTCGACGGATTCGCGATTCCCGAAGTCGGCGCAGCCCTGCCCTCCGAACTGCTGGTGCGCCGCCCCGACCTGGCGAGCGCCGAAGCCCGGCTCGCCGGCGCCGACGCCGATGTGGCCGTGGCGCGCGCGGCGCTGCTGCCCAGCGTGTCGCTGTCGGGCTCGGCCGGCCTGGCGAGCGCCTCGCTGCTGTCGCTGGCCAACCCCGCGACCAGCCTCGGCCTGACCGCGTCGATCGCGCAGACACTGTTCGACAGCGGCCGCCTGCGCAACCAGGTGGCGCTCAGCGAATCGGCACGTCGGCAGCTCGTCGAGAGCTATCGCAACGCGATCTACACTGCGCTGAAGGAAGTCGAGGATGCGCTGGGCAACGCGGCGCGTCATCGGGGGCAGGAACAAGCCCAGCTCGCGATCCGCGACGAAGCGCAGCGCTCGCTGCGGCTCGCCGAACTGCGCTACCGCGAAGGCGCCGACGACATCACCACCGTGCTCGACGCACAGCGCACACTGTTCTCGTCGCTGGACCAGCTGGCGCAGCTACGCCTGGCGCGGCTGACGGCGGCGCTGGATCTGTTCAAGGCGCTGGGGGGCGGCTGGTCGATCGGCTGAACC